>DAOULT010000001.1:0-30864 GCA_034417895.1 Anaerolineae bacterium
CCCTGGGTATCTGCTCCACAGGAATCCAGGGGGACGGTGTGCAACACGTGGCTGGCTAACTCCGAACGCATGAGGATGAACCCCACCTGGGGGCCATTGCCGTGCGTGATGACCACCTCCCAGCCGCTTTCGATCATGTCGGCAATGTGGACGCAAGTCTCTTTAGTCGCTTCGTACTGATCGGGCACGCTCCGATGCTTTTTGTCCTTGATCAGACTGTTGCCGCCGATAGCCACGACGGCCACTTTCCTGGTCATGGTAGCGCTTCCCCATTGAGTCCCAATTCCCTGCTCCCAGATATCTAGCGCATGGTCAGGGTCATAACGGCTTTCTGGACGTGCAGGCGGTTTTCGGCCTCGTCAAAGACGACCGACTGCGGGCCGTCGATGACCTCATTAGTCACCTCAAAACCCCGGTCACAGGGCAGACAATGCATGTAGACGCCGTCAGGATCGATCAGCTTCATCTTTTCCTCATCACAGATCCAATCCTTGTGGGCGTCGAAGATCTCCTGGGCCTTCTGAGGATCGTCCTCGCCGACCGGGGGCTTGAACATAGGCACTGCGGTCCAGGCTTTGGGATAGACCACATGGGCCCCCTTGAAGGCTTTTTCCATGTTATGAGAAATCTGGAAAGAGCCATCGTACCTTTCGGCGTAGTTTCTACAGGCGGTCAGAACCTCCTCATCCAGCTCCATGCCCTTGGGGTGGGCCAGCACCACGTCCATGCCCATCATGGTGGCGGCGATGATGGCGCTCTGGGGCACGGCGCGCGGTTTATGGACGCTGGGAGAATAGGCCCAACTCATCACGAACTTGACGCCGTTAAAACCGCCAAACTTCTCCTTGACGGTCAGGATGTCGGCCAACCCCTGGCAGGGATGATATTTATCACACTCCATGTTAATAATGGGAATATCGGACCAGCAGGCAAATTCTCGTTCCATCTCGTGGGCGCCCCCATATTCCCAGTCCACAGGATCGCCGTAGCAGCGGATGGCGATGGCGTTTCCCATGCGGGACAGGACGCGGGCCACGTCCGAGACGCGCTCGGTGGCGTAGGCTACCTCTCGCCCTTCCATAGCCGGGGTATAAATCTTGCTGGGATCCAGGTAATGGGCGTGTCCTCCCAGTTGGGTCATGCCCGCCTCGAAGCTATTGCGAGTTCTGAGCGACTGATTGTAGAAGATCATAAACAGGGTCCTGGCCCGCAGCAGATGATCGTGGAGTTCGCCCATGGCGAAGCGCCGTTTCAGGTCTTCGGCCACAGCCAGGATAGTCTCCACTTCCTCTCTGGTGTAGTCCAGGAGGGTCAGGAAATCTCTGCCTTTGAAAGTCTCGGTCTTCATGTTTAATTCAGTTCCTTTCTCCTTAAGTCCCGCGAGACCAGCTCGCAGGTAATTTTTAACCCGTTTTCTTACATCTCCCGTCGCCCTTCCAGGGCGCGGGCGATAGTCACCTCGTCGGCGTATTCCAGGTCGCCGCCCACCGGCAGGCCGAACCCCAATCGATACTTCCGCACCCCGGTATCCTCCAGCAGACGGGCCAGGTACATGGCGGTAGCTTCTCCCTCCAGGCTGGGGTTGGTAGCCAGCAGCACCTCTTTGACTGCGCCGCTCTTCAACCGCTCCAGGAGCTCCTGGATCCGCAAATCTTCGGGGCCAATCCCCTCCACCGGGGAGATGGCCCCGTGCAGGACGTGGTAGAGACCCTTGTACTCGCCGGTGCGCTCGATAGCCACCACGTCCAGGGGCTCCTCGACCACGCAAATACTGGAGCGGTCCCGTCCTTCATCGCGGCAGATGACGCACGGACTCTCCTCGGTGATGTTGAAGCAGGTGACGCAGTAGACGACGTTTTCGCGAAGCTGGCGCAGCGCCTCGGCCAGAGCCAGGGCTTGCTCCTCAGAAGCACGCAGCAGATAGAAGGTCAGGCGCGAGGCCGTTTTTGGCCCGATGCCGGGCAAACGCGAGAACTCGTCTATGAGGCGGGCCACAGGCTGGGCAACGATTGACACGGATATCGCCTCCGATTATTAGGGGGTCAGGCCGGGGATATTCAAGCCGCCGGTCAAGGAGCCTAATCGACTGGTGGCTAATTCCTGGGCGCGTTCGATAGCCTCGTTGACAGCGGCCAGGATGAGGTCCTGAAGCATCTCCACGTCTTCGGGATCGACCACTTCGGGATCGATGGTGATGGACTGAAAACGCTGGTGCCCGCTGATAACTACGGTGACGGCCCCGCCCCCGGCAGTGATCTCCAGGGTTTCTTCGCCCAGAGCCTCCTGAGTCTTGAGCACCTCTTCCTGCAACTTCTGAATCTGCTGCATCATACCACCACCCCCACCGCCCTGGGGGTGCATACGACGCTTACCTTTTCCTTTACTCACGATGAAAACCTCCTGACTTTACGCTTATCTTAATAGTGCCTGGCACCTCTAGAAACCAGGTTTTCAGCACAGCGGACCGTTTTAATCGTTCTTGGGCTGAACATCTGTTACGACTGCCTTGTAACGTTTGACAGTCTCCTGGATAAGATAGTCTTCATTCACCCAACTTGTATCTTTATCTTTAGGGAGCGCTGAATCCGATGGCTCAGGGCTTTTAGTCACCGAAGCCTGGGGTGTGGGAGCTGGCTTCTGGGCCGTCTCTTCCTGGGGTTTATCCACACACCTGACCTGGCAGGAACAGCCCATGACCTGGCCGATGACCCTCTCTAACAAAGACCGATGTTTGTCCTCGGACATGCGCTCTTTGTGGAAGCCGTGATAGAACCCGATAACCACTACCTGCCCTTCCACGTCAACGGGTTCGCAGGAACCCCTGAGCAGGGCTTCGACCGTCCGATGATTCCCGGTTCTCATCTCCTGCATGATCCTGGCCCAGTTGAGGCGCAGCCCCTCCAAAGTCAAGGCCCCCGGAGTGGAAGGGGCGGAAGGGGTAGCCGGGGTTTTGGCTGGGGCCCCGCCGGACGATGGCTGGCCGGCCTTAGTTTTCGTCCCCGCCGGTCTCATCTTCTCGGAAGGGCCAGGAGGAGGGGGAGCAGAAGACGGCTGCAAAGCAGAATCGACCCCTGGGGCTGAGGCGGTGGGGATGGCGTCGGGCTGCGGCCCACCTGGTGGCTCATTTTGGGTCTCGTCGCTCAGGGTAGCCTCCACGAAGGCCAGCTCCAGAGGCAATTGGCCCTGCCAGTTCCGACGCAAGTCCAGACTGGCCTGGTTGAACAGCTTAACCTGGCGGAGAAGCTGGCGGGTGGAGAGGCGGGCGGCCTGAGCGGACATGGCCTGGCTCGTCTCTCCCGGCACGTTAAGGAGGCTGGTGTTACCTACGGTCTTGACCAGGAGGAGGCCGTGTAGATATTCCACCACCTCGCGATTGAACTGGCGGGGATCGATCCCGTCGCCGGTGAGCTGATTGATGAAAACCAGACCGCCGGCCGCATCGCCTTCGATCAGAAGATCGACCAGTTTCCCAACCGCCTGAGAGGAGACCGTGCCCAACACGGTCTGCACCTGATCCAGGGTGATGGTTTGGCCGCTGTAGGCCGTCAACTGATCGAGGAGGCTGAGGGCATCGCGCAGGCTGCCCGTAGCCTGGCGGGCGACGAAATCCAGGGCCTCGGCCTCTACCGACAGGCCCTCCTGGGCGGCGACGTAGGTCAGGCGCTCCAGCATGGCGGCCAGAGGGATGCGCCGGAAATCAAACCACTGGCAGCGGGAAAGAACGGTGGCCGGTATCTTATGCGGCTCGGTGGTCGCCAGCACAAAGATGACGTGGGGCGGCGGCTCCTCCAGGGTCTTCAACAGGGCGTTAAACGCCTCGTTGGTGAGCATGTGCACCTCGTCGATGACGTAGACCTTATAGCTGGCTTCGCTAGGACGAAAGCCCACTCTCTCGCGCAGCTCGCGGATCTCGTCGATGCCCCGGTTAGAAGCGGCGTCAATCTCAATGAGGTCCATAAGCCGTCCTTCGTCGATGGCCCGGCAGATAGAGCACCGATTACAGGGTCTTTCCTCTTCTGGCGCGGTGCAGTTGACGGCCTTAGCCAGCAGCCGGGCGGTGGAGGTCTTACCCGTGCCCCGTGGCCCGGCAAAGAGATAGGCGTGAGCCACCAGGCCGCCGCGCAAGGCGTTTTGCAGGGTGCGGGTCACGTGCTCCTGCCCAACCACTTCCTCGAAAGTACGGGACCGCCACCTGCGATACAAAGCCTGGGCCGCCATTAGTTTGCCTCCTGAAAACTGAACTGAAAACCGGGGATGAGCCGCTTGCCCTCTAAGTTTATCATCGATAGCCGATTTATGCAAGCCGGAAGCCGGATTTCAGTCTGGCTTTTCGGCCCTTTTTGTGGTAAAATAACGATAGTTACTTTTTATTCGGACGCAGAGTTATGATAGAACAATCCGCGAAAAAGCCGGTTTATGGAGTCGTCCTGTTCGACTCCACCCAGGCCGCTCTGCGGGCGGAGAAGACCCTCCAGGCCGAGGGGCTGAAGGTCAAGCTCATACCCGTGCCCCGCCAGCTTAGCTCCGACTGCGGCCTCTCGCTGCGTTTTTCCTTCGCCCAGGCCGAGGTGGTGAAAGATATTCTGTCTGATAGAAAGGTGCCCATGGCGGGCATCCATCGTATTTAATGGTGAGCCACAGAGAACACAGAGTTCGCAGAGGAAAAAACCTCTTTCTCTGTGCTCTCCGTGCTCTCTGTGGCTTAATTTGGGAGAAAGGGAGCGGTCCGCATGAAACCACCTTTTATCATCAAGGAATTTATCCGCGAAGGCTATACCCACCGGATAAAGGGCTATCCCATTGGCCTCTGTCGGATGATGGTCGGTCTGGTGTGGGTACATTCGGCCTTTTGGAAGCTGCCCCCTGATTTTGGGCGGACTACCGATAGCGGACTGTGGGCCTGGATGCAGCAAGCGGCTCATCATCCTGCTTTTGGCCTGTACGGGGCCTTTCTGGAGAAGGTGGTCATCCCCCATTTTGCTTTCTTCGGCTATCTGCTTCTGGTGCTGGAAATCTACACCGGGCTATCCTTGTTCCTGGGTCTCCTGACCCGTCTGCCCTCGGCCCTCGGCATCCTGATGACCCTCAATCTGATGGTCGCTCTGCTCGCGGTGCCCGGTGAGCAGCCCTGGACTTACGTCTTTTTGTTGATGTTCCACCTGGTTTTTTTCATCACCAGGGCCGGACGAAACTGGGGACTGGATCAAATCCTGCTGGAGAAAACAGCTAACTGGCCCGACGTCTGGAGCGCCTGGAGACGGATCGTTTTGGCCTTAGTTTAGCTTTTCCTAAACTCAGGAAAGGTCAACCCAAGTGCGAGCTGCCTTGAACAAGCCGCTGACTCTATGGAGACGACTTCCCCCCTGGGCCTATTTATATACTCTGGCCGCTTTTAATTTCCTCCTCGACATCTGGCTGAGGATAAAATACAGCCCCCGCCCGGCGGAGAGTTGGTATCATCCCCAGAAGATGGCCGACAGCCTGTATCGTCGTAGCGCCCAGGAGCCCCTGTGGTACGTGTTCATCCTGGCGGTAAACCTGCTGCTCTTCCTGCTGCTCATGCGGCGGGGGAAGGTGGTCAAGGGGTCAACGCTGCTTTTCCTGGCGGCCCTCGTCCGCCTGCTGAGCCTGGGGGCCCGCCTGGGCCTGGGCGAGGCCCTCGATCACGAGCTGAGTGGGCTATTTTTCAGCTACGGGCAGGAATTCGCCACCGGCAGTTATCCGGCCATCGAATATCCTCAACTGGCCCTGCTGTTTTTCACTTTCATCTACAAGCTATCGTGGGGAAGCCTGGAACTTTTCATGGTGCTTTTCCCCCTATGGATGATACCGTTTGAGTTGCTCACTGTGTTCTGTATATACCGAATCGGGCAGCGTTTGGGGCGCGCTTTCGCTGGCTCGATGGGCGCGGCCTTTTACGCCACCTGTCCCTTCCTGCTCCATTTCTGGTTTTGTAAATTCGACGCCCTCCCCACAGCCTTCCTGCTGCTGGCCGTCTATTTCTTCATCGAGGAGCGGCCCGTAGCTTCTGCCCTGGCTACCACCGCCGGATTGGCCAGCAAGTGGCTCCCTGTCCTGGTGGTGCCCATCTTTTGCGTCAGTCTATGGAAAAGAAAGCGTTACCGCCACCTGGTCAAATACGGGGGGGCGGCGGTCGTGGCGGCCCTGGCCTTGCTGCTGCCCTTCTGGCTCCTCAATCCCGAACGGTTCACGTTCACCTATACCTTCCACGCCCGCCGCACCATGATCGGCCAGAGCTTTCTATTCATTGTGGCCTACCTGGTGGAGCCGGCCCTGCGCCATGCCGGAATAGTGCCCTGGAATCCGGCGGAGCCTCCCGTCTTCGACAACTGGCTGGCCAGCGGGATACAGGTCATCTTTCTGGCCGCGGTCTTTGCCATCTTTGCCCTGCGGCCCCCCAGACGAGAGCGGGACGTGGTTTTCGCCAGCCTGATGGTGGTCACTTTCATCCTATTAAATCGTATCTTCAGCCCGCAATACATCCTGATCGTGGCCGGAGCCTGCCTGGCAGCCCTGGTCGTCGCCGTCCGCTCGCCGGTGGCGCTGGCTCTTGGTCTATCTGCGCTGGCCGTGCTGGCCCTGGCAAACTTTTCGGTGTGGCCGCTGTTCGCCTCTTTCTGGTTTGCCGCCTCCATTTTAATGTTCACTCTGGCCTGGACGCTGTGGCTGTATCTCCTGCTCGGCGGCTGGCGGCATAGGGCCATCGTGGCCGTGCTGATAAGCTTCTTTGTGCTGAGCGCACTCTACAGCCTGGCTACCCCGCTGCTGGAAAGCCCCGGCGAGGCATATTATGTAAAGCAATTCAACGATGCCTCCGTCATGCTCCGTCATAACCCTCAGTTCGATGCCCGGCTCAGCCCCAGGGGTGAGAACAAAAACCGGCTCGTGCATACGGAGAAGGAGAAATTTCCATATCGAGGACCGGCGTTGACCCTGCACCTGGTGCGCTTGCTGTCCGTGCTGATGGGGACGGCCACGGTGTTCGTCACCTATCGGCTGGCCCTGGAGGTCTTCCCCGGAGATGGGGCTATCGCCCTGGGGGCCGCGGCGGTCAACGCCTTCGTACCCGGCTTCCTGTTCACCAGCGGGACCTCTGCCGCTTACAGCCTGGCGATCCTCCTCTCCTCGCTGGCTTTGCTGCTTGTGGTGCGCTTCTCGAAGCAGAAAGCGTGGCCCCGCGCCTCGATCCTGGCCGTCCTGGGGGTGGCTGTTTTCATGGCCGTTGGGTGGAGCGTCGTTCGCGGCTCTTCAGACGGCTTCGTTGCTCTGCGAGAGCTGTACTTCTCCTTCTGGGGGCTTTTTGGCTGGCTGAACATCTCGCTGGATGCGGCCTGGTACGTGGCGTTGAGCGTTTTGGCCCTGGCAGGCGTGGCCGGCCTGTTGCTCCGGCGGCCAGAGGTCGAGACCCTCCCCCTGGCGATTTTGGTGGCCTGGGTAGCCCTCACCCTCATTTTGGCCCTCTGGCGGGTGGGGAGTTCGTTTCCGGCCATCTCGGCCCTCTCGGTGCTGCTTTTCTGGGGGCTGAGTCGCTGGCTGCCAAAACGATACCACTCTGCGCTGGGCGGAGCGGTGGGGGGCGGCCTTTTTCTGCTGGCCCTGGCCTGCCCATTCTATTACATCGCCCCGGCCTACGCCAAACCGCTGGTGCTGGCTGCCGAAGATATCCCGGCTGCGGTGCGGCGCCTGGAGGTCGATTATGAGGGCCAGATGCGGCTGGCAGGCTATCAACTGGCTCAAGAGACCATCCGGCCAGGCGAGAGCCTGGAGATGACCCTTTACTGGGAAGCGCTGGCTCCTATGGAGCGCGACTATCGCGTTTTCATTCACCTGCTGGGCCGGGACCACCAGGTGGTGGGGCAGGGCGACGGCCCACCCGGCCCCCACGCCTACCCCACTCACCTGTGGGCCCCCGGAGACATCATGCGCCACACCTACCAGGTGCCCACCATTTACACCGCCACCGTGCCCACTCTATGCCGCCTCGACGTGGGCCTCTATCATCGTCCCACTATGGAGACCCTGGAGAGCAACCGCCACGCTTTCCTGGATCAGGTCCGGCTGGTGCCCTGGCAACCCCAGGAGTACGTCATCGCGCACCAGTTGAATTTCGATCTGGCCGCCCTGATCGCTCTCGTCGGCTACGATCTGGAGGAGGAGCCAGAGAAAATCCGGCTAACCCTATACTGGCAGGCCCGGCAGAGGATAGAGGAAGATTACACCGTCTTCATCCACCTGCTCGACGACCAGGGCCACATCCAGGCGCAGCAGGACGGCCAGCCCCTCAACGGCGATTATCCCACCTCGGCCTGGGACGAGGGCCAGGTGGTAGCCGACGAGCACGCTCTGTCCCTCGGCCCGGACGTTCCGCCGGGCCAGTACCGCCTCGAAGTGGGGATGTACAGGCTGAGCGATGGATGGCGTCTGCCAGTCTCGAACGACCAGGGCCAGCCATTGGAAAAAGACCGAATACTTCTGGAAGGAGAGCTTGCCATCCGACGTTGACTCCTGTATTACCTCTTATAAGTCAACCGGCTGATACCGGCTGCCTGGCAATAATACCCCACCTGGCAAAAAAAAGTCAAGCACGAGAAAGAGATCGGGCTTCTTTTCTGTGTGCCTGCCACGTCCTCCGCGAGCCAAAGGTCACGTAGAGGCCAAGTCAAGAAATTTGTAGGTAGCCCCTCTTTATGGTATAATTGTGCCAGAGGTAGTTAAGTTATTCTCAGAAAACAGCCCGAATGGCTGGCAAAGCGAAGGAGGCGAGCGCATGTCAGGACATTCCAAGTGGTCAACCATAAAACGTAAAAAGGCGGCCGAAGACGCCAAACGAGGGCAGGTGTTCACCAAGCTGGGGCGCGAGCTTATGATTGCCGCCCGTGAAGGAGGGGCCGATCCCGATGTAAACTTCAAACTGCGCCTGATTGTAGATAAGGCCAGGGCAGCCAACATGCCCAAAGACAACATCGAGCGGGCCATCCGGCGAGGAGCCGGCCTGGAGAAGAGCGATGCCCTGGAAGAGATCACCTACGAGGGCTACGGGCCTAAAGGGGTAGCCTTGCTGGTGCAGGTGGTCACCGACAACCGTAATCGGACGGTGGCCGACGTCAGACGCCAGTTCAACCGCCTGGGGGGCAGCCTGGGGGAGAGCGGCTGTGTAGCCTGGCTCTTCGAGCCTAAAGGCTACATCGCCGTGGCCGTAGACGACAGGGATCCTGAAGAACTGTTTGAGCTGGCGGTTGAGGCCGGAGCCGAAGATGTGGAGATCGGCGACGATCTGGTGGAAATCTACACCGCCCCCAACGATTTCCAGTGGGTGCGGGAGTTCTTGCAGAGACGGGGCATTGCCTTTGAGAGCGCTGAAATATCCATGATCCCCAAGAGCCTGACCCAGTTGGACGCCCAGGAAACCATGAAAGCCATGCGGCTGATCGAGGCCCTGGAAGAGTTGGACGATGTACAACAGGTTTACTCCAACCTCAACATTTCTGATGAGGTCATGGTCAGCTACGAAGTGGGGGGATAAATTCGGCGGCCCATGAGCGAAGCTAAAGAGGAGACGTTGATCCTGGGGCTTGACCCTGGCACGGCTCTCACCGGCTACGGTCTGGTGAGAGCAGAGGACGACGATTTGAGCCTCGAAGATTATGGGGCCATCTCTACTACCCCAGACTGGCCGTTGCCCAAACGTCTGCAATACATCTATCGCCAACTCAGAACTTTGATCGAGGCTCAACGTCCTACGGCGGTGGCCGTGGAAGAGCTTTTTTTCAGTCGGAACGTGCGCACCGCTCTGACCGTTGGTCAGGCGCGGGGCGTGGCTTTGCTGGCCGCCGTGGAGAGCGAGCTATTGGTCTATGAATACACTCCCCTACAGGTCAAACAGGCGGTGGTCGGTTACGGGCGGGCTACCAAAGAGCAGGTTCAACAGATGGTGCGTATGCTCCTTAACCTGGAGTTTGTGCCGCAGCCTGACGATGCAGCCGACGCTATCGCCGTAGCTATCTGCCACATCCATTCTGCCCACCTGACAGCCCTGTTGGAGGAACGATGATAGCCAGTCTGAGGGGAAGGCTCAAGGCCAGAGGGCAAGACTGTCTCATCGTCGAGGTAAACGGTATAGGGTTCAAGGTTCACGTGCCAACCACCCTTCTCGACCGGCCGGAAGGCCCCGGCCACGAGGTCGAGCTTTGCACTCACCTGCACGTCCGAGAGAACGAGCTGGCTTTGTACGGCTGCGCCAGTCAGGAGGAGATGAACTTCTTTGAACTTCTGTTAAGCGTCTCGGGGGTGGGGCCCAAGGTGGCCTTAGCCATTCTATCCGCCGTCCCCCCCGAAGCTTTTCGGGCGGCCATTGCCCAGGAAGACGCGGACCTGATAGCCAGAGTGCCCGGTATTGGCCCTAAGACAGCCAGAAAGATCATCTTTCACCTTAAAGATAAAGTGGAGATGGCCCCCTCGGCCGCCGCCGTCCCGGCCCTGATGGCTATAGATACCGAAGTTATGGCCGCCCTCACCGCCCTGGGTTATAGTATAATCGAGGCCCAGACCGCTGTCCAGTCTCTACCGGCTGAAGAGTTGGATGTGGAGGAGCGAGTACGGTTGGCTCTTCAATACTTTGCCAGCCGCTAGATAGAAAGTGACGATGAGCAGACGAGGCAATAATGACATGACTGGGCAAGGCAGAATCCTGGTCATCGAGGACGAAGAAGGCATGAGGGAATTCCTTGTTGCCCTCTTGAACGATGAGGGCTACAATGATGTGTTCATAGCCGAAGACGGAGCCCAAGGGATAGAACGACTCAAAGCAGAGCCTTTCGAGCTGGTCATCACCGATCTGAACATGCCTGGATTGGATGGCTACCAGGTGATGGAATACGTCCAGAACAACCACCCCCAAACCCTGGTCATCGTCATCACGGCCTACGGTTCGATGGAATCAGTGACCAAGGCCCTGCGCCAGGGAGCCTTCGATTACGTGACCAAACCTTTTGAAACGGACCTTCTAATCGTCTCCATAGAGCGGGCGCTGGAGAAGATCAGGCTGGAGAGAGAGGCCCAACAGAAGACGGAGCAAATCAATCGTCTCTTCAAGCAAACCCAGGAGCAATTGGTGACTTTACAGGAGACCCAGACTCAGTTGCTCCGCTCAGCCAGGATGGCGGCTGTGGGAGAACTGGCGGACGGGGTAGCTCATGAGATAAACAATCCCCTGACCGTAGTGCTGGGGACTGTGCAGCTTTTATTGAACAAACCGGCTCTGGACACCCAACTCGTCAGCGACCTGGAGATAATCGAAAAAGAAGCCCAAAGGATAGCCAGCATTGTCAGAAGTTTCATCGATTTCACCAAACCAGTCTCGGCGGAAGTGCATGGCCCTCTCGATATCAACAATGTAGTACAGGAAATCCTGCTGCTCCTCGACGGTCGGTTAACCAATCAAAACATCCATTTGATCAAGCAATTCAGTCCCAACCTGCGTCCGGTGCTGGGCCACGGTGGTCAGTTGCGGCAGACCTTCTACCATATTGCAATCAACTCTCTGGAAGCCATGTCGTCGATAGAGGCTCCGCCAACCGGGCACCGGCTGAAAGTCATGACCGATATGTTGCCTGATCGGACGGTGGAGATTATCATCGCCGATACTGGCTCTGGCATTCAGAAGAAGGACATAGAACGCGTCTTTGAGGCCGGTTTTACCACCAAGGTCGAGGAAGGAACGGTGCGAGGTTTGGGAATGGGTTTGTTCATCGCTTACAATATTATCCAGGCCCACCAGGGCACAATAGACGTGGAAAGTGCACCCGGCGAAGGGACTGTCTTCAGGATAACCTTGCCCGCACAAAGCTAACTCCGCCTGGCTCCAATGTCCAGCTTCCCCAACACATGCAGAAAAATCCAGAATGTCCACGACAGGATGAGCGAACCTGAACCAGCTATAGGAGCAATTGTATCATGGAACCGGAGAGCGAAAAAAGAAACAGAATATTGGTTGTGGACGATGGAGTCCAGAACGTCGAGTTGCTGAAGACCTACCTGACCACGGCCGGCTATAACGTATTCGCCGCTTACAACGGACAGGAGGCTTTAGAAAAGGTCCCCCAGGTGAATCCCGATCTGATCCTGCTCGATATCATGATGCCTGTGCTGGGAGGATACGAGGTCTGTAAGCGGCTTAAAGCGGACGAGGTCACCCGCTTTATCCCCATCGTGATGATCACGGCCTTACGAGGGATGGAAGATAAGATCAAGGGCCTGGAAGTGGGAGCCGATGATTTCCTGAGCAAACCGTTCAACAGCATAGAACTTCTGGCCCGGGTGAAATCTCTTTTGCGCATCAAGCGTCTACACGATGCCCTGGAGCAGAAAAACAAGCTCCTTTTTAATATTCTGAATCGCTACCTGGTAGAAGAGGTCTCGACCATGATCCTGGACGATCCCGACAGGTACCTCAAGCTGGGAGGAGAGAGTCGGACGGTAACTGTGCTCTTCGCCGATATTCGGGGCTTTACCCATTTCTCGGAACAACACCCTCCCGACCGCGTGGTCGAGGTCCTGAACTCGCTTTTCTCCGAGCTGACCAGGATCATCTTTCGCCACAAAGGGACCTTTGATAAATATCTGGGCGACGCCATTATGGCCTTCTACGGGGCGCCTATCAGCTCCGATGACGACGCGCTGCGGGCCTTGCAAACCGCTCTGGGTATGCAAAAGAGCTTTGAGGAACTGAAGAAACAAAACGGGGACCTGGCCGAACTGGGGTTAGGTATCGGCCTGGATAGCGGCGAGGTGGTGGTGGGCAACATAGGCTCCGAGAAGGTCATGGATTACACCGTCATCGGCGATACGGCCAACGTGGCTAAACGGTTGCAAGAACTGGCCGATCGGGGCCAGATTCTCATCAGCCAAAACACCTGCCGGCAAGCTCGGTCTGACGTATTGGAGGTGTTGGTCAACGAAAAACCGCCCCAATCGTTGCGGGGCAAACAGGAGCCAATCATCTGCTACGAGTTGAAGGGCCTGCGTGAAAGATCAGGGGACCAGGTGGTTGAGTAGCTGATGGCTGAAACTCCTGAGTTTTCTATGCGTCCTCCGTGCTCTCTGGGGCTTGAAGCGAAGCCACCCGGCCGGCCCTCAGTGCTCTCCGGTCAGGGGCACGAAGATCACGCCCGTGATATTGTTGGAGATGATTTGATCGCCTTTCTTTTCAATCTGCCACAGGGTTTGATAGCCGCCCGGCGGCCCCACAGGAATAACCAGCCGCCCCCCGTCCTTCAACTGCTGGAGCAAGGGCTGAGGGATGTGATCTGGAGCAGCAGTGACAATGATGGCATCGTAGGGAGCGTACTCTTCCCAGCCATAGTAACCGTCGGCGTACTTTACTTTGATATTGGTATAGCCCAGGCGCCTGAGCCTCTCCTCGGCCTGTTGTTCCAGTTCCTCGACAATTTCCACGGTGTAGACTTTGGCGGTCAACTCGGCCAGGACGGCGGCCTGGTAGCCTGAGCCGGTGCCGATTTCCAGCACCTCATCGCCCCTTTTCAGGTGGAGCAGTTGGGTCATCAGGGCCACGATGTAAGGCTGAGAGATGGTCTGACCGTAGCCGATAGGGAGAGGGTGATCCCGATAAGCCTGTTTGATTAACTCCTGGGGCACAAACTCGTGGCGAGGCACGGTTTCCATGGCGGTCAGCACCTCCTCGTCGGTGATGTCCCTGGCGCGCATCTGCGTCTCGACCATTTTCTTCCTCGTTTCCAGATAAGGATCGGCCTCTTTCTCCTCCTTTTCGCTGGTCGGCGTCGGTTTCTCCACAGGTGTTGAGGTCTCCTCTGGCTCTGGCGTCTCTGCGGCGGGTATTTCTACAGGGTGAGAGGTAGCCGTGGGGGTCATCGTAGCTGGCCTGGTAGGAGTCTCCTGAACCCCAGTCGGCGCGCAACCGATCACGACACTCAGTAAAAGAAGTATCATCCCGCCGATGATTTTTTTAGGCTCCATTTTAAGCCTCCTTTTCCTCTTCCGCCGAAAACGAGCGCCTCTAGACTGCCGAAAGTGCCGCGCACATTAATGTCATCCAGATACAGGCAAAGGAAGCAAAGCTTTCACCGCCTCCACCACCTCTCCGACGGTGAAGGGCCTGACCAACACTTTGACGGCGCTGGCTTCTGGCAGATCGAGGCTGTTTAGCTCGTAGACCCCGGTGCAGATGATGAGCGGCGCGTGGTCGGTCAGGGCTTGCAGGTTGGCCCACCCGGAAGGGTCGATATCCTGGCCCACAGTATCCAGGACGATCAAACTCGGTCTCAGAGCAGCACCACACAACCTGGCTATGGCTTGTCCCAGGTCTTCTGTGCTGCTGACCTCATACCCTTCTTCCAGCAATTGCGCCCTGATAAAAGCCCGCGCTTTCCAATCCCTCACGATCAAGAGTATGGTAATCATTTGTCTGCATATTTATGGCTTTTTCCCCAATACATCTCTTTAGCGTAAAAGTACTCTTCGATGTCCAATTCCGAAACATTGGGCTTTTCAGGCTCAAAATCGGGGGGATGATAGTCCTGTTCCTTAAGCAGCTCACGGAACCTGTCCACCGCCTGTTTTTTCGACGAGAAGGCCGCCAGCACCCGGCCCTCGTCTAACAAATAATATCTCCCATCGTCGGGCACGTTTAGCGTGCTCTTTTCCACTGATAAACCGGAACCTACCGCCGTATATCGAAAGGATTTCTCAGACACTTGAATCTTCCCCTGTACGTTAAGTCAGTAAGATCATGCTTCCGAAAATAGGGATAATTGTTTTCCATAATCCTTGAGCCTGGCTTCAGCTAATTGCACATATTCTCTATTTACATCGTAGCCTACGTAACGCCTGCCGGCCTGGACAGCCGCCAGGCAGGTTGAGCCGCTGCCGCAAAAAGGATCCAAAACAACGTCGCCTTTGAAAGTATACAATTGGATCAGCCTGTACGGCAGTTCGACGGGAAAAGGGGCAGGATGCCCGATCCTCTGCGCCGATTCTGCCGGGAAGGTCCAGACGCTCTTGGTCAGTTCCAGAAACTCGTCCCTCGAAATAGTGTCCTCTTTTTCCTCTCGCCTGCGCGAAAACGATTCTTTAGAGAAGACTAAAATGTACTCGTGCACGTCGCGCAGGACGGGGTTGGCGGCGGATTGCCAGCTCCCCCAGGCCGTAGAAGATCCGGCGCTGGCTGCCTTATCCCAGATGATTTCGCCCCGCATCAGAAATCCGACCTCAAGCATATCCTCGATGATGCAGGAATGCAGAGGAATGTAAGGCTTCCTTCCTACATTGGCGATGTTCACGCAGGCTCGTCCGCCGCTGGCGAGCACCCGGTACGTTTCCTGAAACACGTTTCTCAGGAGTTGCCTGTATTCGTCCAGGGAGAGGTCTTCGTCGTATTCCTTGGTGACGTTGTAGGGAGGTGAAGTGACCATGAGATGGATGCTGTAATCAGGTATCTCATCCATTGTCTCGCTGCTTTTGCAGTAGATTCTATCCAGGGCGGAGAGGTCAATGGGGATTTCACGATATTCTACAGTAGTTTCCTGCTTCTGATCTTCATATAACCTGCTGTTATAGAATCGGGAAGAATCGTGACCTATCCTGCCTGATGTACCAAAAGAGCTGGTTTCTGTGGGTTGCCTTTTACGATTTTTCCCCATGTCCTTTATTATCCCACTTCTACTACTCCCGGGCGCGGGGTTCCAGGATACGGTCCAGGAATTGGCGGGTTCGTTCATGTGCGGGGTGGCTGAACATCTCCTGGGGCGGCGCTTCCTCCAGAAAAATGCCTTCCTCCATAAATATAACCCGGTTAGCCACGTCGGCGGCAAAAAGCATCTCGTGAGTGACCACCAGCATGGTCATTCCTTCGTGGGCCAGTTCCTTCATCACGTCCAGCACTTCGCCGATAAGCTCCGGGTCGAGGGCCGAAGTAGGCTCGTCAAAGAGCATGATCTTGGGCTCCATAGCCAGAGCGCGGGCAATCGCCACCCGCTGCTGCTGTCCGCCCGAAAGACGGGAGGGGTACTCGTCGCGTTTATCGCTGAGGCCCACCTTGACTAGTAGCTCCTCACCGAGGGCCATGGCTTCCCCTTTGGGCATCTTCTTGACCGTAACTGGCCCCTCGATGACGTTCTCCAGAGCGGTCATGTGGGGGAAGAGGTTAAAAAGCTGAAAGACCATCCCGGTCCGCATCCGAATCTGGGTGATCATGCGCCGCTGCTCGCGGGTGTGATGCCCGGCCGGAATTTGAATGCCGTCAATCTCGATCGTACCTCTGGTCGGGTCTTCCAGGAAGTTAAGACAGCGCAAAAAGGTGCTCTTGCCAGACCCGGAGCGCCCGATGAGCACCACCACCTCGCCTACCTCCACCTCCATGTCAACGCCTCTGATGACGTGCAGACCGCCGAAATATTTTTCCAGATCGTGAACCCTGATGATAGCCTCGCCCACATCCGCCTCCTGATTTCGATTTACAAATGAGCTATCGATTTTTCCCCTTTAGCCAGACTTTCTTCCACCCGCGATTGAATAGCCTGAAAAATAATGGTTACGATCCAATACAGGGCCGCGGCCACGGCCAGCGTTTCTATGGAGCGAAAATACTGGCGTCCGATCTTTTGCCCCCGGAACAGAAGCTCCCACACTCCCACCGTGGACAGCAGAGAGGAGTCTTTGAGCATGGCGATAAACTCGTTGCCCACCGGGGGGATAATCAGGCGCAGAGCCTGGGGCAGAATGATACGCCGCATGGTCTGACCATAGGTCATGCCCAACGCATAGGCGGCTTCGGTCTGGCCGTGACCAATGGACTGGATACCGGCCCGAAAAATCTCGGTCATGTAGGCTCCGTAGTTGAGGCTCAGGGCCAGAATGCCAGCCGGAATGGCCGGTAACACCACCCACTGGCCCAACTGGTGCCGAAGTTGGGGCAACCCCAGATAGATGAGATAGATCTGCACCAGAAGCGGGGTGCCCCGGAAGAAAGAAATGTAGAAAGTGGATATCCCAAAAAAGATGGGATTTTTAGATAGACGAGCCAAAGCCCCGAAAAGAGCCAGCACTATGGCCGCGCAAATAGAAAGCAACGAAACGTAAACGGTGATCCCCACTCCCTGAGCGATGAAGGCAAACCACTTCTGCATAAAGGCCAGCTCAAGATTAAATTGTAAAAACAGCCACAGCACCATGAAGAAGAGGTTGAACCAGACCGCCACCACCTCGATCTGGAAGCGGAGAGCCTGGGGCAGCAACAGACGCAGACAGGCGATGACCGCCAGACTGACCACGATGCCGCCCATCACCCAGGGCAACTTGTCGCTTTCCCTGACCACCACCCCGGACAGGATAAAAGAGGCCCAGAACCACAATCCGAACAAGATGGCGAAAGAACCCAACCCCAGAGCCAGCCTGCGGGCCGGCTCCTCGGCGGCGGCGGCGGTAGACAGAGCCAGTTCGGTGATCCAGAAAGTCATGACCAGACCTTGCAGCAGAGAAGCAAGCAACGGCGAGCCGGTCTGCCCTTTGGCAAAAGCCAGGTTAGCCAGCCCCAGAGCCAGAAACAGCGGCGGCAGAACCCGCATAGATACGATCTGAATCCACAGCGACAAACGGGCACGGTTCATAGAATTTCTTCCCCTTCTTTTTAGTAGTATGTCATTAAACAGGATTTCTCAAAGGTGGCAGGCCACGTAATGCTCGTCTTCGACAGGCGCGAGCCTGGGTTGCTGCTGGCTACAAACCTCCCTGGCGTAGGGACATCTGGGATGAAAACGACAGCCCGCGGGGGGATCGATGGGATTGGGGATCTCTCCTCTGGGAACGGCGTGTTCGCGGCGGGCCCTGGGGTCGGGCACAGGCACGGCCGAAAGCAGGGCGGCGGTATAGGGATGGCGCGGCTGACTGTAAACCGCCGACAAGGGGCCTAGCTCGACGATGGTGCCCAGATACATGATGGCGATCCTGTCGCAGATGTACTTGGTGGTCGCCAGGTCGTGGGTAATGAACAGGTAAGTAAGGTCAAACTCGCTCTTCAACTCCATCATCAGTTCCAGGATCAAGGCCCGCACAGACACGTCGGCCATGGCGATAGGCTCGTCGGCCACGATCAGATCGGGGTGCAGCACCAGCGTCCTGGCGATGACTGCTCTCTGCCTCTGCCCCCCGCTGAGTTGGTGGGGATATTTTTCGTACAGAATGGCCGCCGGGGTGAGGCCCACTCTTTCCATGATGTCGATGACCTGTCGTCTTTTCTCCTCCCCTTTAGCCAGGGCGTGGATTTCGAGGCCGTGTCCGATAGCATCTCCCATTTTCATGCGGGGGTTCAGAGAGGCGTAAGGGTCCTGGAAAATGACCTGCATCCGTCGCCGCAAAGTGCGCATGGCTTCCTCACCCAGAGAGGACATCTCCGCCCCATCGAAGCGGATGTGGCCCGCACTCGGCTCGATCAGGCGTAAGATCAGCCGGCCGGTGGTGGTCTTGCCGCTGCCGCTCTCCCCGGCCAGCCCGAAGACCTCTCCCCTTTTTATGTCAAAGTCCACCCCGTCCACAGCCCGCACGTAATCTATCCGCCGCGCCAGAAGAGTTTCCATAAAACCTTTCTGCACCGGAAACCATTTTTTAAGGCCGTTTACCTCCACCAAAGTATCAGATAAATTATCAGACATATTCCTCTCACCTGACAGTAGTAACGACTTAAGTCGTTACTACTGCCGCTAAAACATTATGGTTCTTAATACAACCAGCAGGCCGTCCAATGTTCTGGTCTGACCTCTTTCGTAGGCGGCTCCTCTTGAGAGCACTTTTCCATGACGTGGGGGCAACGAGGGTGGAATCGACACCCGGACGGCGGATTGATGAGATCGGGCGGAGAGCCGGGCATAGTCTCCAGCTTTTGCTCATTGAGGCTGATGTTGGGTATGGACTTTAAGAGGCCCTGGGTATAGGGATGTAAAGGCGCGTCGTAGAGAGGCAAAGCCTCAGCCAACTCCACCATTTTGGCGGCGTACATGACGGCCACCCGGTCGGCCAACTCGGCCACTATCCCCAGGTTATGGGTGATGAGGATCATGGTCAGATTATAGGTCTTCCTCAGCTCTTTGAGAAGATCGAGGATTTGGGCCTCAACGATGACGTCCAGGGAGGTGGTCGGCTCGTCGGCGATGATCAGGTCCGAATTAAGGGCCAGCGCCAGGCTGATCATAACCCGTTGTCTCATCCCCCCGCTGAGTTGGTGAGGGTAGTCTTGCAGTCTCTCGGAGGAGATGCCCAGATTATCGAACAGGCCGGCCGCTCTTTGAACAGCTTCTTTTCTGGCGGTTTTCTTTTCGTGGGTGAGAATGGTTTCCACAATGTGATCGTCGATCCGGATCAGGGGATTCAGGGAGGTCATGGGGTCTTGAAAGATCATGGCGATCCTTTTACCTCTGAAATCGGTCATTTCCTCTTCGCTTTTGACCAGCAGGTCTTCGCCATCGAAGAGGATTTGACCGCCCACGATCTGGCCTGGGGGTTGAACCAGCTTTAAAATGGAAAAGCCCATAGTCGATTTGCCACACCCTGACTCCCCCACCAAGCCCAAAACCTCGCCCTTTCTGACGGCCAGGCTGACCCGGTCCACGGCCTTGACCAGCCCCACGCGGGTATCGTATTCCACTTCTAAATCTTTGATCTGGAGCAAATCTGTGGTCATGGCTCTCAAACCTCCACCAGACGGGGGTTTAGAATTTCGTTTAGACCTTCGCCCAACATGCTGAAGCCCAGGGCCACCAGGGCGATCATCACCCCAGGAAAGGTGATGATCCACCAATAACCGCCGGGCAGAAAGGCTTTGCCCTTGCTCAGATCGTAGCCCCAATCCGGCACGCTGGGGTCGATCCCTAAGCCCAGGAAGCTCAGGCCGGCCTCGGTCAGAATGGCATCGGCGATGTTGAGAGAGAAGACGACCACCATGGACGGGATGACGTTAGGAAAGACGTACAACCACAAAATGGTGGCCGCTTTGGCTCCCAGACTGCGGGCCGCCTCCACGTAGAGTTCTTCTTTGATGGAGAGCACTTGGCCGCGCACCATTCTGAAGTAGGTGGGCACGTACACCACCGCAATGGCGACGGCCATATTGAGCACCCCCGGCCCCAGCATAGCAGCCATAGCGATAGCCAGGATCAGGCCCGGAAAGGAATAGATGCTATCCATGATCAGAGACAAAACCCGGTCGAGAATGCCGCCCACGAAACCAGATAACAGACCGACAGGCACACCTACCAGGGCGGAGATGATCGAGGAAAGCAGAGCCACCTTGAGCACGGTCTCGGCTCCATACAGCAGCCGACTGAAAACATCGCGGCCCAGATTATCGGTGCCCATGTAGAAGGGAATGCCAAAAGACTGACCGGCCAGCTTGAGCTTATCAGGATGGGCGTCCACAGCCTCGCGGCCCAGGACCTTATCGGCCACCACGGCCTCGATCTTGCCCGCCAGCAGGTCGGCAAAGGCTTCCTCCATTTTGCGGTATTTCTCCAACTGGGCCTCTTTCATCTGCTTCAGATGAATGTAAGCCGTGCTGTTGATCTCCACCCCGCTAAGGCGGCCCGCCAGATCGTCGAGGCTTTGGATGTCCTTTTCGTCGACCCGCACCACGATCACCTGGCGGCCTCGGCCCGGCGTGATGAAGGACTGGCCCACCGATTTTTCCGGATCGTAAGGGGCAATGTAGGGAGCCAGCAAGGTGCTGACCAGAACGGTGACCAGAATCAAGCCCCCTACAATCGTGATGTACCACTCTGCCCCGTACCATTTGGCTCCACGTAGAAACCAACTCAGTATCCCCTTAGGCTCTTCCACTACTGTCGTTTCTGCCGATGCCCTCACAGCCATCTTATTTGTTTTCATCCCCCGTTTTTTCCAGGACAGAAGACGCAGCGTGCAGCATCCCTTCCGCCAGTTCAATGACGCTTCGCGCCTCTTCCTCCACCAATCGCATATGAGGTTCATAGCGAGCTTGATTTCTTAAACCGAGGGCGGTGTTGAGACCCCGCCCCAAATCCCTGGGCAAAGGGCCTTCTTTCACATAAAGCTCCCCCAGTTTGCTCACCACTCCTCGATGGGTTTTAGGCAACTCATCGAGTCGTAGAAGGAGCAGGGCTTTTGCACAAAGTTCGGCAGCGTTGTAAGCGGCGTCTATGGCGATGCGAAGGTCCTTTGCGGCCATGTTCCGCTTCGCACCGTCCAAATATTCCTCCGCCAATCTCAGATAAGCCTGGCCTTCTTTCCACTTGATCTCTTTTTCTTCCATACCGTGGATCTCCTTACCCTCCTTTTTAACCTTGTAGATCAAATAAGAAGGGGGAAATCGCCATTCACCGATGCAATGCACAATAGGCTCCATCCCCTCCCCCCATTCCATGAGGATATCGAAGGAGAGATCCCAAGCCGTCTCTTTGACTCTCTCCAGGTCATCCAAGGCGATAATCATCAAATCGACGTCGCTTTCCTCTGTAGCCTCTCTATGGAGCACGCTGCCGAAAAGCACGATTTTGGCGATGTGATCTCCCGCCTCGCTGGCCAGAAGGCGCTGTGAGAAATCCAAAGCCGAGCAATATTTTCTTCCCCCGATTCCCTCTGTTCCCATCTCCAATGCTATTGTTCTCCTTATTTCTGGTGCAAGGCATTACTTCTTCACATCGCTTCTTTTATCAGGGTTTCTTAATATCGGATACGGGGGTCGAGATAAGCGTAAATGATATCTACCAGCAGGCTGACCCCCGCCACCAGCACGGCGAAAACCACTATCCCCCCTTGAATGGAAGGGAAGTCGCGGTAGCCGATGCGCTCCACCAGAAAAAGGCCCATGCCCGGCCAGGAAAAGGTGGTCTCCGTCAGCACCGCGCCGGCCAGCAGCAGGGCGAATTGCAACCCCAACATGGTCAGAATGGGGATGAAGGCGTTTTTGAGGGCGTGTTTGTAGACCACCACCCTTTCGGCGATGCCTCGGGCGCGGGCGGCGGTAATGTAATCCTGTTGGAGGACATCCAGCATGTTAGCCCTGGTCAGGCGGGTGAAAATGCCCGACAGATACAGGCCCAGAGTCAGGGCCGGCAAAGCCAGATGCTTGATGACGCTGCCCAGGCTGGCCCAACTGCCGGTGACGATGCTGTCCAGGATGTAGAATTTGGATAGAAAGTCCCACAGGCCGACCAGGCTCGACCCTTCCAGATGATAGGTCTCGACGAGGGTGGGCGGCTGCATGTGCGTGCCGGTCCGTCCAGCCACAGGAAAACCCAGGTTGACGCCCAAAGCCTGTTCTGACCAGGAGCCCAGCCACACTCCCAAAATGAGTTGCAGCATCAGACCCAACCAGAAGACAGGCAGGGCATAGATAACGATGCTGTATATTCTGAACCCGTAATCAGCCACGCTGCGGCGCTTGTGGGCGGCGTAGGCTCCGGTCGAGACCCCAATCAGGATAGTTATAATTATGGAGAGTAAGCTGAGTTCCAGGGTAGCCGGGAATTTGTCGGCCAGGTCTCCGATCACCGGTCGGCCCTTGACCGGAGCGATGGACTTCCCCAGATCGAGCCGCATCAGGTTCCACAGGTAGCTAAAATACTGGCTGTCCAGAGGATTGACCTTGACCTGAAGTTGATCGCGCCGCGCCCACCCTTCCAACCCCCCGGCCGGGATGATGACCCGTAGCCAATGATGGCCCTCGATATCGGCCTCTTCCAGCATAGTGACCTCGGCGCTCACCCGCCGCAGCCAGCCAAGCCGTCCCTCTGAAATCCAACCCTCGTGGTTTTCGTCTACGGCCAGACGGATCCAGTCCCCATTTTCGGTCGTTTCCCGGCCACTGACTGCCAACTCGTCGCCCTCTTCCAGGAGCAGAGTTACCTCGGAGGTGGGGTCGGGTTCAGTGTGCAGGATCAGGGTGGCCGGTTTGGCCCGCGCCGAGCTGCCTCTGAAATTGACGAACAGGGGCTTATCCAGGCCCTGGGCGTGTCGCAGTTGAGCGATGTACTCTGGAGGCGCTCCGGGCCGCACGGTAGCCAGGATAGGGTCGCCGGGCATAATACGCAATATGATAAATACCAGACTGACCAGGATGAAGAGCATGGGGATGGTCAGCAGAATGCGGGTAATTATGTAAGCTCGTAAAGATGACATGATAAGACCTCAACACGTAAAAGGGAGGGGGTTTGGCCCCGGCCATAACCCCCTCCTCGGTGGCAATACTTTCCGGGTTACTTCGTCAGCAAGAAGTAAGGGAGCTGCATGTAAGGAGCCAGAGCGACGCCTGTCACTCCCTTCTGGGTGACCACGTAGAGCGAGCCCTGGGTGAAGGGGATAGTGGGGCACTCGGTCGTCCATAGCTCCTGAATCTGAGCGTAGAGTTCCACGCGCTTTTCCATGTCCATCTCTGTCTGAGCCGCCTCCAGCAGTTCATCCATTTCGGGGTTGCTGTAGAAGATGCCCAGATCGTCAGAAGCCTCGGAGTGGGCGAAGGACCAGGTGTAGTTGTCCGGGTCCACATAGTCCGGGTACCAGCCCAGCAGGAAAACGGGCATCGTGCCAGGGCCAAAGTAGTCGGTGTAGGTGGCCCATTCGGCGCTCTGGAGGGTGACTGCGATCATACCCGTCTCCTCCAGGTTGTTCTTCAGGATGGTAGCCACGTCGGCCTCGGTATCCCCGTAGTGGGTTGGCGTCCACCACAGATCCATCTCCAGGGGACTATCCTCGCTGTAGCCAGCTTCGGTCAGCAGCTCTCTGGCCTTATCCAGGTCGCGCTCCGGGAAGGCATCTATGTGGCCCACCATGCCTATAGGCACCATGCTGTATAGGGGCTGATGGGTGCCCAGGAAGACGCGGTCGGAAATCTCCTCGCGGTCGATGGCGTAGGAAATGGCCTGCTTGACCACCACGTTATCAAAGGGCGGGGTGGTGGCGTTGAGGCAGATGTAGCGGATGTAGGCCCCCGGCCCCTCGATGACGTCCACGTCGGGATTCTCAGCCAGGTCTTCGTAGTCAGTCGGGAGCAGCGTCTTCCAGGCCACGTCGATCTCGCCGGCTTCCAGGGCCAGGCGCATGGTGGTGGCGTCGGCGAAGTAGCGGACGATGATGGTCTTGACCTTGGGCGGCTCAGGATAGTCCGGGTTGGCCTCCATTTCCATCTCCACGTCCCGCTCCCAACGCACGATCTTGTACGGGCCAACCCCGCTGCAAGTGCTATCGGAGTCAAAACCGTCCTCCGGGTAGCAGTTGGGGCTGATCGGCGTCCAGGGAGTGGTAGCCGTCAGATAAGGGAAGAAACCAACCGGATTCTGAAGCACGATCTTGAACGTCAGATCATCTATCACCTCCACGTGATCGAGGAAGGAGCTGACCAGCCAGTTGGGATCGCCCTCCAAACGCACCACCCGGTCCAGCGACCACTTGACAGCCTCCGCATCGCAGGGTGTACCGTCAGGGAAGACCAGCCCTTCACGCAGCTTGAACGTCCACTCCAGACCATCCTCACTGGCCTCCGGGAAATCTGCCGCCAGGTCGGGCTTAAGCTCAGTGGTGCCGGGGATGTAGGTCAGCAGGGTGCCTCCCACGTTATAGAAGATCTCCCAGGTGTGGAAGTCGTAGGTCTCAGCCGGGTCCAGGTCGGTGACTTTATCGGTGGTGCCGATGATGAGGGTCACGTCTTTGGGGCCCGCCGCCGCTTCCGGCACTACGCCCGCCTTCTTGGTGATGTCCACCCCATACCATTTCATGGACAGGTCGGTCAGGGTGCCATCGTCGTGCATGGCGGTGATGATCTCGTTCAGCTTGGCGATCATGTCATCGCTGGGGCCACGGTTCTTGTCCAGAGCGAAAGCCAGTGGCTCGTAGTAGGCCGGATCGCCCACCACCTTGAGGGCCAGATCGGAATCGATGGCGTTCTGGAGGGTGGGCAGAGCGGTCATAACCCCGTCCAGCCGCACTCCATCGCCCAGAGCCAGGTCCTGGATGGCCTCGGCGTCGGTGCTATAGGGCTTGACGTTCACGTCTGCGGGAGGCGCATAGACAATCTCCTCGCCTATGATCTTGAGCGTGCCGGCCAGGTAAGCCTCGTAGGTAGTGGCCGTGCCAAAGCCCACCGCCTTGCCAGAGAAATCGTCCGGGGTCATGATGGTGGTGTTGTCGGCGTGCACGCCGAAGGAGGCCGGGGTGTAATAATAAGGCTCGGTGAACCACAGCCCCTCCATGCGGTCCTCGGTGATGGTCATGCTGCCGATGCTCACGTCCCAGCGTCCACCCCAGTTACCGGCGGTGATCATGTCCCAATCGGGCGTGGTAAACTCTATTTCGACGCCCAGCCGCGCCGCCACTTCCTGGGCCACGTTGACGTCGAAGCCATCCAACTCGCCCTCTTCATTCAGGAAGCTCTGGGGGGCGTAGTTGGGGTCGGTGGAGACCATCAGCTTACCAGCATCCATGACCTCGTCCAGCAGGTCCCCTTCCTGAGCCATAGCCACAGGCGCCAGGCCGGCCAGCAAGGTCAGCACCAGCAAAAACGATACAGTTATTCTCTTGAGATTCATAGTTACTCTCCTCCCTTGAGTTTACTTGAGTTTACTTGAGTTTACTTGAGTTTATTGAAGTATTCGAATCCGATATCATCATTCGTCTTCTATCGAAGTTCATCACCTCCTTCGCCTTAAACGTATAGCACCGCCCCTGAATTGAAGTCCTGCGGCTGGCGGACTGAAATGCGCTCCAGCGCCCTGGATGCCGTGTAGCGTGAAACGTGCTTGAGCTTGCAGTCTGAGAGTTGAATCTCAGGCCGGGCTTCCGCGCTCTCCGCGTTTAAACCTCGCCCAGATAGGCCGCCCGGACCTCGGGGTTCTGCCTCAATTCCTCGGCGCTGCCCTCCAGCACAATTGTACCTGTCTCCAGGACGTAACCACGGTTGGCTACCTGAAGGGCCATCAAGGCGTTCTGTTCGACCAGGAGAATGGTGGTCCCTTGCCGATTGATGTCCTGAACGACTTCGAAGATGGTCTCTACCAGCATGGGGGCCAGGCCCATGGATGGCTCATCCAGGAGAAAAATCTGGGGGCTGGCCATCAAGGCCCGGCCCATAGCCAACATCTGTTGTTCCCCGCCGCTCAGCGTGCCTCCCACCTGGTTTTTTCTTTCCCTGAGCACGGGAAAGAGGCTAAAGACTCTCTCCATGTCTTCCTGAATGCCCTGTTCGTCATGGCGAGCGTAGGCTCCCATCTCCAGGTTCTCCATAACCGTCAAGCGGGCAAAAACGCGGCGTCCTTCGGGCGCCTGGGAGATGCCTAGCCCCACGACCTTATGGGGCGGCAGCTCGTCGATCCGTTGTCCATCCAGCTTGACGTTCCCCTGGCGCGGTTTCAACAGGCCGGAGATGGTGTTCAGAGTGGTGGTCTTACCCGCTCCATTGGCCCCGATCAGGGTCACGATCTCGCCTCTATCTACATGGAGCGAAATCCCTTTCAGGGCATGAATGTTGCCGTAGTAGGTGTGAATGTTATTTACTTCAAGTAGCACCATATTGTCTCTCTCTTTTTCTTCCCAGATAAGCCTCGATGACCTTGGGATCGCGCTGCACTTCGAGCGGCGTGCCCTCCGAAATCTTGACTCCATAATCCAGAACCGTCACCTGGTCAGAGATGCCCATCACCACTTT
Source organism: Anaerolineae bacterium (assembly GCA_034417895.1). Lineage (GTDB taxonomy): Bacteria > Chloroflexota > Anaerolineae > CAZYHC01 > CAZYHC01 > DAOULT01. The sequence goes on from DAOULT010000001.1 coordinate 26,714, forward strand.
CATGTCGTGCTCGATGAGGAAAATGGTCAACCCCAATTCGTCCCGCAATCGCTGGATAAAAGTCATCAGGCTCCGGGTCTCAAGGGGGTTCATGCCGGCCGTCGGTTCGTCCAAAAGCAGGAACTTGGGTTCGCTAGCCAGGGCACGGGCCAGCTCCAGGCGGCGCTGATCGCCATAGGGCAAGTTTTTAGCCACAAAATCGCCTTTACCTTGCAGACCCACAAACTCCAGGATGTCCAGCGCTTTTTCTAGAGCCTGCTGCTCTTCTCGCCGCGTATAGGGGTCGCGGAGAATAGCTCCCGCGAAACTGGAGTGCAGTCGGGAGTGCTGACCGACCAATATATTCTCGATAGCGGTCATGTTCTGAAAGAGCCGGATGTTTTGGTAGGTGCGAGCGATGCCCAGGCGGGCGATGTGATCGGGAGAGAGGCCCACTAAAAAAGTGCCGTTGAAAGTGATCTGCCCTTCCTCTGGATAGTAAAAGCCAGTCACGCAGTTGAAGAAGGTGGTTTTGCCTGCTCCGTTAGGCCCGATCAGGCTGGCGATCATCTGTTCTTCAATGTTGAGGTCGAAGTCCTTGACCGCCACCAATCCTCCAAACTGCTTGGTTACGTTGCGCGCGGTGAGAACAGCCATCTTCACATCACCTCCCTGACCACAACGTCCGGTGCTGTTTCGGTCGTTTCGGCCACCTCGGTTTCTGGATGAAGCTCCCGTTGGCGCTGCGCCGCCGGCCAGAAACCTTCCGGTCTGACCAGCATCATGATCACTAAGGTAGCGCCGTACAACAGAAGACGATACTCAGCCGCGAAACGCAGAAACTCCGGCAGGCCCACCAGGATCAGGGCCCCCACGATCACCCCCGGAATGCTGGATACGCCCCCGATAATGATCAGACACAAAACGTTGACGGAGATGATCAGGTTGAAGCTATGGGGATAGATCGAGCTTAGCTTGGAGGCGAATATAGCCCCGCTCAGCCCAGAGAAGGCCGCCCCGGTGGCGAAAGCCAGAAGCTTATATTTAACCAGGTTGATACCCATAGCCTCGGCCACGTCTTCATCCTCGCGTATGGCTATCCAGGCGCGCCCCGCCCGCGAGTCGCTGAGACGCCAGGAGACGAAAATCGCCACCAGACAGCCGCCCAGGATCAGGTAATAGAGATGCTGCGAGGTGAGAAGCGTCAGCCCTCCAATGACCGGCTTGGGAATCTCCAGGATGCCCTGCGCTCCGCCAAAGTAGGGTTTCAGCAGGTCCGACAGGGCCAGCACGCGGATGATCTCCCCGAAGCCGAGGGTCACGATAGCCAGGTAGTCGCCGCGCATGCGCAGCACAGGGACGCCCAGGATGACGCCCGCCAGAGCAGCTACCGCCAGGGCGATGGGCCAGGCCGCCCAGAAGGACCATTCTGTACCCAAAGAGGCCTTAGGCGAGGTCAACAGCCCGGCGGTATAGGCTCCGATGGCGAAGAAAGCCACGTAGCCCAGATCCAGCAGCCCGGCAAACCCGACCACGATATTCAACCCCAGCCCCATTAAGATGTAGAGGCCCACATTGTCGATGACATCGGTGTAGTATAGTTCAGCCTGGCCGGGCAGGAAGAGCAGAAATATGATGCCCGCTACCAGAGCCATAGAGCGGAGGGCTGTCCTTTGGCCCCGATTCAAGGTTTCCAGGCGCTGTTTCAGCGGCGAGTGCACTGCCGGCCAGGCGGCGGTAAGCGCGGCAAACAGGACGAAGATCAAACCGGCTCCGGCCGGCGACAGGGTCTTCTTGCGGATAAATAGAAAATCGATGAATGCCTTTGGCAACCCGAATATGTAATAAAAGGGAAAATTTCTTGACTTCCCAGAGAGGACGGTGGCGAACAGTTCTGGTAAGATGCCAAAGGCCAGCACACTGACCAGACCAACCAAAAGAGGAGTGCGAGTCCGGGAGGAGAGCTGACTCACACACCCGCCCAGGAGGCCCAGAATGGCACCCACGGCCAGGAGGAGCATTATCCCGAACCCCAGGCTTTGCTCGAAAGTCAGCAGGGCCACCAGGTTTCCGGTGGCGTTCACGAACACTGGCCGCACATTGACGTAGCGCATGAGCAGGACGAGCAGAGCCAACATGCCGGTCGCCAGAAAACCAGCGACGCCCCCCCTCAGTCCTGCTCCGAGATAGCCTCGCTCCTTCTGCCGTCGGGTGACGACGTAACCGGCGGCCACCACGACCGCAGCCAGAATGATGTGCCCCAGCGAGATCACTCCTCCGATGACATCGTGCTTGCTAAAGTCTTCCACAATACCCGTCAAGACGATAAACACCGCCGCGGAGCCCATGATGAGACCCATTCTGGCGCTAGGTCTCAAAGCGCTGCGAAACTCGCTCATATCCTATCCTTTCCGTCAAAACTATTAAGCCTTCTTCTCCGTCAGAACCTCGCCCAGAATGCCGGTTGGCCGGAAGATGAGCACCGCCACCAACATGGTAAAGGCGATGACATCCTTAAGCTGGCTGGGGCTGGGGACTCCTAAGCCGTCGAAAAACAGGGTAGGGCCTATGGACTCGAAAATGCCCAGGAACAAACCCCCGAACATTGCTCCTGGGATATTCCCGATCCCCCCTAACACGGCCGCCGTGAAAGCCTTGATGCCAGGGATGAAGCCCATAGTATGGGTCACTTGTTTGTTATAGAGGGCGAAAAGCACCCCCGCTGCTCCGGCCAGGGCCGCCCCCACCACGAAAGTCGTGACGATCACCCGGTCCACGTCAATGCCCATCAGGGCCGCCACGTCCTTATCTTCGGCTACGGCACGGATGGCCTTGCCCATTTTGGTGCGCTGCACAAACCAATAAAGCCCGACCATCATCAAGATCGCGGCCACGATCATGATGATGTGCATGTGCCGGATGTTGAGGGCCCCGATTTGCCAGCTACCTTCCAGCGCTTCCATATCGGGGTAACGCTTCATGCCTGAGCCGAATAAACGGGCAAAACTATACTGAAGGAAAAAGGAGGCCCCGATGGCCGTGATCAGAGGCACCAGGCGTGGGGCCCGTCGCAGAGGACGATAGGCGATTCGTTCCAGAAGGACAGCCACTATTACAGAGACGATCATAGCCACCGCAAACACGAGCAAAAGAGCCGGAATCGGATAGGCATCCAAAAAGCCGGCTCTATCAAAGGCAGCCACAACGTAGTAACCAATGTACGTCCCACTCATGAAAACCTCCCCGTGAGTGAAGTTGATCATGAACAGAACGCCATACACCATAGTATAACCCAGAGCAATCAGGGCATAAACACCGCCCTGGGCTAATCCAAATATCAAGAAAGATATCCAATCAACGACTGAGTATCTTCCAGAACTTAGCGTGGCTATTGTGCCCCACAGGGCGACGGCCAGGATAGCACAGCCTATCCCCCAAACGATCAAGTTTACGAGCGTAAATTTTCCTGCCAAACGTTGACGCATCTTCCCTCCAGCTAATGAGGACATCAGGTAATTAATCAAGGACGATATCAAGCAGGGAATGAGGGGGGGGAAAATCCCCCACCTCATCCCAAAACTACGTTTTTGTCAGACAGTATCGAGCAACAAAGATGCTGGCTACTGCTCTGCCAGGGTCCAGGCGCCGTCTTTGACCACCGAGACGGCCACCGTGCCCGTGCCGCAGTCGCCGTACTCGTCACAGGTGATAACTCCGGTCAGGCCCTGGAGACCCTCGGTGCCTCGGATGGCGTCGCTCAACGCCTTACGCCCGATGAGCAGGTTACCTTCTCCGTCGATCTGGCCTACCTGCTCGATGGCGTTCATGATCACCATCGCCCCATCGTAGGCGTGAGCGTGGAAGGGCGCTATCGGATCCTCTCCATAGATGGCCTTGTAGTCCTCCAGGAACTTCGCCATCCCAGGCCCCGCCTCGGCAGGGTTGGCTGCACTGGCGTACACTCCCTCCGCCGCATCGCCAGCCGCCTTGATGAACTCCTCGGCCTTGATCCCATCGGCCCCCATGAAGATCACGCCTTCCATCCCCACGTCCGCCCGCTGCGTAGCCAGGTAGCCGCCTTCCGCCACAAACCCACTCCAGTAGATCAATGCCGGCTCCCCCGCCTTGATGCGGGTCAGAACGGGCCGCATGTCCGTGTCTCCCACGTTCAC
>DAOULT010000002.1:0-13616 GCA_034417895.1 Anaerolineae bacterium
CCACCACGGAACAGTGCTCAACGGCCACCACGAACGCCACCGCCGACGACGCCGTCACCCAGCAGGAAGCCCAGAGCGTGGAAGTTTACGTCACGGGCGCAGAAGAAGCCATCGCCTACGCCGAGGAGTTGATCTCTGCCTATTACTACCTTTACGGCGAGCTGGCTGCTGAATCACTCGTTCTTCTCCAGCAAATCGAGCAGGACCTGGAGGCCCTGGCTACAAGCGTCGCCGCCGTCGATGCCATCCTCCAGGAGATGTACGTGGCGTTCGAACAGGGGCTTGAACTGGCCGAAGAAACCGTGGCCCAACTCGAAACCGCCGCTCAGACAGCCCGCGCCAAAGCCGCCGCCGCCCAGACCAGGGCCACGGATTGGGTGACCAGGCTTCAAACTGAGCACGACGACCGGGTAGCAAACCTCCTGGCCGTCCAACCGAACCAGATTGCCGCCGACCGCCAGGGCGCTCTGCTGAGCGCCTTCGATTACGTGGACGCCGTGCGCCAGACTCTGGCCGACCACAAAATCTCGAAAACGGAGGTGGCGAACATCGCCCAATTAGGGGCCAATGCCCGCGCCAGCCTGAAGGCCCACGGCGGCCCTCAACTGCAACAGCTATCCGGCTCGATAGACGACATCACCGAAAAGGTCGCTCGCGGACGCGCGCCCCAGGCCAGAGAGAGCCTGGGGAGATTCGAGACCTCTCTGGGGAGCAGACCAGAAAGACCGGACAGACCAGAGGCGCCAGACAGACCGGAGGCGCCAGACAGACCGGAGGCGCCAGACAGACCGGATAGACCAGACAGGCCCTCCAGGCGCTAACCGCCTGCCAATCCAGCTAGAGGTAAGCAGTCAACGGCATCTGAACGGGTTTAACGGATTGCATCGCCTTACATCCGTTAAATCCGTTTTTTTAATCCATTGACGGCTCGCCTTTCTCGCTTGAAAAGCTCACCTGATCGTGATATAATATGACCACAACACTGAAGGCAGAAGTCTGATGGCTATCCTAGACGTGGTGTTTTCGGTAAACAATGTTCCCATTCGTATGACGGACGAACGGTGGTTTCACATCGTGGAGAACCACGACTACCTCGCCGGTTATTATGACGATATCCTGATGACAATTGAACATCCCGATGTCATATTGCGCGGTTATGGTGGCGCTCTAGTAGCAACGCGTGGTATAGGGCGCAATAGATACCTTAATGTGATATATAAGGAAATCAGTGATAATGATGGTTTTATAATCACTGCCTTTATCACTCCTAAGATCAATCGAAAGGCTATCATATGGAAAAGCAGTTCTTGAGTCCCGAGCTAATGCAAAACATTTTCAAGATGGCTCCGCTGGTTAAAGAATTCCCAACATCCAGGCTATGGTTAGATTACGACCGCGAAGCAGATGTGCTCTACATCAGTCTGAAACGACCACAGCAAGCCACCCACAGCGAGATGCTGGACGATGTGGGTATCCTGCTTAACTACCGCCAGGAAGAACTGGTGGGGATAACCATCTTAGAAGCGTCCAAACGTTAACCCAATTAAACACAAAGTATAAAATTTTTGTGTCCTTTGCGCTCTTTGTGGTTTACACTGTCTGTGATGTACATTCTTTGGGAGGTATAAGAGTTATTTATTTATGAAAGTAAAACTGGCTTACGGCAAAGAAGGTTTGTGGGTAAATTTGCCCGACGAAAACGTTACTGTAGTGGAGCCCAGGTTCGTGAAGGGTCTGCCCGACGAAGCAGGAGCCATCCGCGCTGCGCTCCGGGAGCCTATCGGGGCGCTGCCCATCGGCCAGACGGTCAAAGCCGACGATACGGTGGTCATCGTCTTCAGCGACCTGACGCGGCCCATGCCCAACGAGCGGGTGCTGCCCGTGCTCCTGGAGGAGCTTTCCTACCTGCCCAGGGAGAATATCACCCTGATCAACGCTACGGGCACTCACCGCCGCAACACGGAGGAAGAGTTGAGGGGCATGTTGGGGCCGGAGATCGTGGAGAATTACCACGTCGTGCAGCACGATGCCTGGGATAAAGATCACATGGTGTACCTGGGGCGCACCAGTTTTGGACATGAGACCTGGATCGACGCTACCTACATGAAGGCCAAAATCAAGATATTGACCGGTTTCATTGAGCCTCATTTTTTCGCCGGTTTCAGCGGCGGGCCAAAGGCGGTGTTGCCCGGCCTGGCCGGGGTGGAGGCCGTGCTGGGCAACCACGACGCCAAAATGATCGGCCACCCCAGGGCTACCTGGGGCGTGACCTACGGCAACCCCCTCTGGGAAGAGATCCGGGAGATGGCGGCCAAAACTGAGCCTACCTTCCTCCTCAACGTGACCATCAACAAAAATAAGGAGATCACGGGCGTCTTTGCGGGGGACATCTGGCTGGCCCACCAGGCCGGCACGGAATTCGTCAGAGAATCGGCCATGATGCCAGTGCCGCACCCCTTCGACATCGTGATCACCACCAATTCCGGCTATCCCCTGGACCTCAATCTCTACCAGGCGGTCAAGGGCATGTCCGCGGCCGCCCAGGTGGTCAGGCCCGGAGGGAGCATCATCGCCGCCGCCGAATGTTGGGACGGCATCCCCGATCACGGCCAATACAAAAACATCCTCAAGATGGCCGATAGTCCCCAGGGACTCCTGGAGGTTATTAACGCCCCCGGCTTCCTGATGCAGGATCAATGGCAGGCCCAGGTGCAGGCCCTCATCCAGCTCAAGGCCGACGTTTACGTCAAGACTTCGTACCTGTCGGACCAGGAGATACGGGAGGCCCTTCTGGAGCCCTGCCACGACATCGAGGAAACGCTCTCCATGCTCCTGGAGAAATATGGCCCTGGGGCCACCATCTGCGTCCTCCCCGAAGGGCCGCAGACCATTCCTTACGTGTCCTCTTGAAAAGCGGGTAAAAGAATGGTATAATCAGCCAGAAACTCGTAGACGAGAGGGAAAGAGAGGGCCATGTCTAAACTAGTTGGCGATTACGTCAAGAGGTTCGTGCTACTTGGTCTTTTGCTGGCTTCGATGACCGCCTGCGGCCCTACGCCCACCCCCGCCCTGGTGCCGCCCACCTTCGAGCGGCCCACGGTGGTTTTCGGCACCGACACGCCTACTCCGCCGCCGCCGACCAATACGCCCCAAGCCGGGGCCCCACCTACTCCCACCGCTCCCGTCTATACCGGCACCATTACCCACACCATCCAGGCCGGGGAAACCCTGCTGGTCATCGCCCAGATGTACGGCGTCACGGTGGAAGAGATCGTGGAAATCAACAACCTGGATAATCCCAACCTGTTGAGCGTGGGGCAGGTGCTTCTCATCCCGGTCAAGGAATAACTCCTTCTTCCCGACTCTACCCACGTTATGGCCTTCCTCGTTTTCCCGCCCCCTCCGCGATTCCAAATATGAGCCAGGAATTGGATCGGTAAAATTGGTATAGATTGGAGCTATACAAAAAGGTGATTCGGGGCTATAATAAGGGCATCAATAAGGATTGGACGTATGTAGCCCGATGGACGTTCCCCTGGACAAAAATGACTCCCTTCCTCTCTACCTGCAAATCAAGAACTACCTGAAAGAACGCATCGAAGCGAGGGCTTTGCCGTCCGGGGCCAGGCTGCCCCCTACCCGCAATCTGGCTGACCAACTGGGCGTCAGTCGGATCACGGTGGTCAACGCTTACGCTGAACTGGAGGCCGAGGGTCTGATCCGCTCTTACGTGGGGCGGGGCACTTTTGTGGCTGACCACCTGGCCGCCGGACGTGAAGACGATGCCGCCGGGCAACAAGGATTGCCCTGGCAAACCTCGCTGACCTACTCGCCGGAGGTGTCGGCCAACGCCATGTTGCGGGACATGTTGCGTCTGGCTCAGCAGCCGGGCGTCATTTCTTTCGCCATGGGCTGTCCGGCCACCGATTGTCTGCCTGTGACCGATTTCCGCCAGGCGGTGAACGCCATCTTGCGTCGAGACGGAGCGGAGGCCCTCCAGTACGACGTGGCCGAGGGCTATTATCCCCTGCGAGTCAGCATCGTCCAGTATCTTTTGGAGCGGGGAATCCACACCCGGCCAGAAAATATCCTGATCACCTCCGGCTCGCAGCAAAGCCTGGCCCTGGTGGCTCAGGTGATGATCGGCGAAGGGGAGTACGTCATCACCGAAAGTCCCACCTACCTGGGGGCCATCGATGTCTGCGAAGCGCGGGGCGCCAGGATAGTGGGCATCCCCCTCGACGAAGCAGGCATGAGAGTGGAAATGGTGGAAAACGTTATCTTGCAGCATCGCCCCAGGCTCATCTACACCATGCCCACCTTCCACAATCCCACCGCGGTCTCTTTTACCAGGGAACGAAGAAGCCAGTTGCTCACCGTGGCCCAACGCTACGGGATAACCGTCGTGGAGGACGCCCTCTACAACGAGCTGCGTTACGATGGCAAAGAGCAGCCCGCCCTCAGAGCTATGGACGAGAGCGTGGTCTACGTAGGCAGTTTCTCCAAGATTCTGCTGCCGGGCATCCGGGTCGGATATCTGGTCGCTCCACACGGCCTCTACGATAGACTGGTCTCCGCCAAACAGACCGCCGACCTGTATACCTCTTCTCTTTCACAACGCGCCCTGGACTGGTATCTGCGGGATGGACGCCTGAAACCGCATCTGAAAAGGGTGTGTCGCACCTACTGCCAGCGCCGGGAAGCCATGATGGACAGCCTGACCAGGCATCTGCCGGCTGGAGTTCATTGGTCCAACCCGGACGGCGGTTTCTACCTGTGGGTGACGCTGCCCCCTACCGTGTCGGCCGTCGAGCTTTACCTGGAGGCCATCAAGTACGGGGTGGGGTTCGCCATTGGTTCGGTCTTCTTCCCCGACAGGCGCGGGCACAACCATCTCCGTCTCAACTTCGCCGTCAATCCGCCGCCCGTGATCGAGGAAGGCGTCCGACGGCTGGGCAAAGCCTTGAAAGAGAGCCTGGCCCGACGCGGGGAAAAATGTACTACCTCGCATCGGGAACCAACCCCGGCCCTGGTGTGAGATTAAGCCCCAGAGGACACAGAGTTCACAGAGGGATTTCCCTGAGTTCTTCGTGCCTTTGGCCTGTCGAATAAGCTCTGATTAAATGATAAGAGGTGCTGACATGGTACACGCTGTTTTATCCCGAAGAGAATTTCTCAGGCTGGCCGGCCAGGGGATGGCCGCCGTGGCCCTGCTGGCCGGTTGTGCACGACGGCAGCCAGAATCTCCGACCGGGCAAGAGGTGAGCCTGGAGGTCAAAATCGGCCAGATGCTCATGGTCGGGTTCCGTGGCCTGGAGGTGAGCGACGAGCACCCGATCGTGCAGGATGTACGGGATCGTCACCTGGGCGGGGTGGTGCTCTTCGATTACGACGTCCCCACCAAAACGCCAGTGCGCAACGTCGAATCCCCTGAACAGGTGAAGGCCCTCGTTGGGGCCTTGCAGGCGGTTTCGCCCACCCCTTTGTTGATCGCCATCGACCAGGAAGGGGGCAAGATACGTCGGTTGAAGGAAAAATTTGGTTTTCCACCCACCGTTTCAGCCCAATACCTGGGCACCATGAATGACCTGGCTCTCACCCGCCAACAGGCCACCGCTATGGCTGAAACGCTGGCCCAACTGGGCATCAACCTCAATCTGGCCCCGGTGGTCGATCTCAACACCAATCCCGACAACCCCATCATCGGCCAGCTCGAACGCAGTTTCTCCGCCGACCCCGACGTTGTGACCAACCAGGCGCTCGAATTTATCAAAGCCCACCACGACCACGGAGTGCTCTGCACCCTCAAGCATTTTCCCGGTCACGGCAGCTCTACTGAAGATTCGCACCTGGGGTTGGTTGACGTCACCGCTACCTGGTCGTCCACCGAACTGGAACCGTATGCCAGCCTCATCGAAGCAGGAGAGGCCGACGCCATCATGACGGCGCACGTGTTTAACACCGAGTTAGACCCCGATTACCCGGCCACCCTCTCGAAGCCGATCATCACCGGCCTCCTGCGGGAAGAATTGGGCTACGACGGCGTGGTGATTTCTGACGACATGCAGATGGGAGCCATTGCCGACCATTACGGCTTTGAGACGGCCATCCAGGCCACGATTGAGGCTGGAGTGGACATCATCGCTATCGCCAACAATTCGGTGTACGAGGAAGATATTGCCGCCCGCACCACCAGTCTCATTAAGCAGTTGGTGCAGGATGGCGCAATCAGCGAGGCGCGCCTCGACGAATCGTACCAAAGAATTCAACGACTCAAGAGTAAGCTATAACTATCGCGTGGTAACTCAGAGGGAGGAGGTGTAAGATGGTAAATTGGAACGACGTTCTGACACAACGGGAACGCTACAAAGATCTGCTGCGTGAAGCGGAAAGGGCGCGACTCGTTTCACAAGCGCCAGCAGGAGATAGAGGAAAGGATCGCCTGCACCGTCGAGCACTGACCTGGCTGGGGCTACGGCTGATCGCCTGGGGATGCTACTTGCAGGAACGCTATGGTGTTACGGACGAGTCTCCTGCGCCTTGTGTGGAAAATGGTATCTGCTGCCGATGAGCACGCTTCGACGTCCCCTACACTACATAACTATATAGGAGGTCAAAAAAATGGAGAAGGAAACAGGAACAATAACCGTGAAACGTGGCCTGGCCCAGATGTTGAAGGGCGGGGTCATCATGGACGTGGTGACGCCCGAACACGCTCGCATCGCGGAGGAGGCCGGAGCCTGCGCGGTCATGGCCCTGGAACGGGTGCCAGCCGACATCCGCGCCCAGGGCGGGGTGGCCCGCATGAGCGATCCGGAACTGATCGTGCAAATTATGGACGCCGTCACCATCCCGGTCATGGCTAAATGTCGCATCGGGCATTTTGTCGAGGCCCAGGTTTTGGAGGCCCTGGGCGTGGATTACATCGACGAGTCGGAGGTGCTGACCCCGGCTGATGAAGAACACCACGTCAACAAGCATCTATTCAAGATACCCTTCGTGTGCGGCTGCCGCAACCTGGGCGAAGCCCTGCGACGCATCGGCGAAGGAGCAGCCATGATCCGCACCAAAGGCGAGGCGGGCACGGGCAACGTGGTGGAAGCGGTGCGCCACGCCAGGGCGGTCATGGGCGAGATTCGTCGCCTGCAAAACATGGCCCCGGAGGAGCTAATGACTGCGGCCAAAGAAATGGGCGCTCCCTACGAGCTGGTGGTGGAGGTGGCGGAGTGGGGCCGTCTGCCGGTGGTCAATTTCGCCGCCGGCGGGATCGCCACCCCTGCCGACGCCGCCTTGATGATGCAGTTGGGCGTGGATGGCGTCTTTGTCGGCTCCGGCATCTTCAAGTCCAGCGATCCGCCTCGCCGCGCCAGGGCCATCGTCCAGGCCACCACCCACTACCAGGAGCCGGCCATCATCGCCGAGGTCTCCAGGGGACTGGGCGAAGCCATGCCCGGCCTGGAGATCAGCCAGATTCCCGCAGCGGAACTTCTGGCCGGGCGGGGCTGGTAAAAACAGCCACAGAGAACACAGAGTTCACAGAGGGAAAAAATCTCCTTCTCTGAGTTCTCTGTGCCCTCTGTGGCTCCATTTTGGAATGAAATGAATAGTAAGAGAGGAGTGATGTAGTATGGCTAAAATCGGCGTTCTGGCCTTGCAGGGGGCGTTCATCGAACACGTCAAGATGTTACGCGCTCTGGGCGCGGAAGCCTGCCAGGTTCGTCTGCCGCAGGAGTTAGAGGATGTGGACGGCCTGATCATCCCCGGTGGCGAAAGCACCACCATCGGCAAATTGGCCGTGCAGTACGGCCTGGTGGAGACTATGCGGGACAGGGCTAAATCCGGCCTGCCCATGTGGGGCACCTGCGCGGGCATGATCCTGCTGGCTAGAGACATTGGCGGCCTGAACCAGCCCCTCATCGGCGTTATGGATATCCAGGTGGAGCGCAACGCCTTCGGGCGGCAGATAGATAGCTTCGAGGCAGACATTGACGTGCCTGCTCTGGCCCCTTTGCCGCCAAATGGCACCGCATTTCGGGCTATCTTCATCCGTGCGCCGCTCATCAAGGCGGTAGGCCAGGGAGTGGAGGTTCTGGCCCGGCTGGAGGACGGCACCATCGTCGCCGCCCGCCAGAATAACCTGCTGGCGACGGCCTTCCACCCGGAGCTGACCGCTGACCTCCGCTTTCACCGCTATTTCCTGACCATGACCTGAGATTATTTAGCCACAGAGGACACAGAGGGCACGGAGAAAAATCCTCTGTGTTCTCTGTGCTCTCTGTGGCTTGATTTGAGATTGGAGGAGGGCAAGATGCGCGCCTATGATATTCCTCTGGTGCCGGGGCCAACCTCGGTACCACCCTCGGTGCTGGCCGCCTATAACTTCGACTACGGGTCGGGCGACCTGGAGGAGGACTTTTACCTGCTGTACGAGGAAGTACAGGACAAACTGGGGCGGATCGTGGGCACGGCCAACCCGGTGGTCATCATGTCCGGCGAAGCGATGGTCGTCCTCTGGGGAGCGCTTAAAAGTTGTCTGCAAGCGGGAGATACGGTATTAGCCATTGGCACGGGCGTTTTCGGGTACGGCATCGGGGACATGGCCCGCTTCGTGACCGACCGCGTTTACACCGTCGAGTTCGAATACGACCAGGTGGCCGACGTGGAAAAGGTGGAGCAGGCCATCGTCGAACACCGTCCCCAAATGGTAACGGCGGTTCATTGCGAAACCCCGTCGGGCACCCTGAATCCTGTGGCCGAAATCGGGCAGTTGATAGCCCGGCACGGGGGGCCTCTTTTCTACGTGGATGCTGTATCCAGCGCGGCGGGCGCTCCTCTGCGGGCCGACGACTGGCACATCGATCTCTGTCTGGTGGGCACTCAGAAATGTCTCTCCGCCCTGCCCGACCTGGGCATTCTGTCCGTCAGCGAACGAGCCTGGGAGAGCGTGGAGGAAGTGAAATACCAGGGCTACGAGGCCCTGGCCCCCTGGCGGACGGCGCTGGCAGCCCGCTGGTTTCCCTATACCCCTGACTGGCACGCCACCGCCGCCCTGGATGCGGCCTGCGATCTCGTTCTGAGTGAGGGTCTGCCGGCCGCCATCGAACGCCACGCCACCGCCGCCCGCTACTGCCGCGAGCGAGCGCTGAGCATGGGCCTGGAACTTTATCCCCAACGCGAGGAGGACTGTTCCCCTACGGTGACGGCCCTCAAGGTGCCGGCAGGCATCGGCTGGGAGGAGCTGGACCGGCGTCTGCGGGCGGAAGGCATGGTGGTGGGCGGCTCTCTGGGGCCGCTGGCCGGTAAAGTCTTCCGCATCGGGCACATGGGCACCCAGGCTGATGTGGCGCTGCTGGAGAAAGGCATGGACGTTCTGGAAAGGGTCGTGAGGATTTGATCCTCACGCTGTGCTGCCTCCTATTCATCCTCTACGGCTCTAAAAACCTGGTTCAGATGGTCGAAATCCACCCGCGAGGTCAGGTCGAGGCTGAGAGGGGAGACGGAGACCACCCTGTGCTGTACCAGAGCAGCCACGTCCGAATCAGGCTCCAGAGTCGCCGGGTTAACCAGCACCTCGTAGCCCAGGGGGCGTTTGTCGGCCAGATGGGTACGACCGCTCCTGAGCGGATGGTAGTACCTCTGGCGCGAGACTCGCGTCAAACGCCAGGGCGTCTCCTCGGTCGCATCGCAGGGCACCTCGATCTTGAGCACGTCCACGTCAGGGAGCAGAGGAGCCGTCAGGAGCCAACGGGCAAACAGCCGCGTAAAATAGATGGCCGCCCTCAAGTCAACGTCCTCAGAAGGGTTATAGTGATATTCCTTGCTGGTCTCCGCAGAAACGGCCAGGGCCGGCAGGCCAATGGCGGCGGCCTCCAGGGCGGCCCCCACCGTGCCCGACACAGTGACCCCTGACCCTACATTTTCTCCATAGTTGATGCCAGACACGACCAGGGCCGGCCGTCGGGAAGCCAGCTCCAGAACGCCATATTGCACCGCCTGGGCCGGCGACCCTTTGATGGAATAGGCCGCCAGGCGGACGCCATCCAGCCTGATATCCTCTTCAAATATAACGCCGTTGTTGGTGTTGGGCAGACTGCGCCCGCCCCCTGTTTGTTGCTCTTTAGGAGCGACCACCAGCACCTCGCCCAGGTCGTGCACGGCCCGCACCGCGCCTACCAGCCCCGGCGAATCAACGCCATCGTCGTTTGTGACCAGAATCAAAGGCACGTTCTCGTCTATCATTTGAACACCTCCAAAGAGGTCTTAATTATACCAGATTTTTGTCTTATGCGCACCTCAGCAAGGGCCTGACCTTACCCCCAACTTTAGAATCGCGGACGGGCGCGGATCTTGCGGAAAAGGTCTAGAAAAAACCCAACCTTAAAATTTTGCTCAAGCGGCCTTCTGGCGCTTGACATAGAACGCATGTTCTGGTATAATTGGTACTAGAACATGCGTTCTATTTTCCGAGCCACAGAGCGCTCCGAAAGCCCAGGGTTTCCAGCCGCCTGGGTACCCAACCACCTGGCTATCTAATAAAGGGGGCGAAAGATGGACAACTGGTTGGTCTTAACGATGCTCATCGAATACCGACAAAGAGACTTGCTCTACGAGGTTGAGCAATGGCGATGGGCGAGGGAGTGCGGAGTGTCTTTTGGGGCCAGGGTGAGGGGCTGGTTGGTGACGCTGCTGGTCGTCGGTCTCGTGGCCGTCATCATCTGGCAAATGGGTTGAGGGGGCGCAGCAAGCCAGCCCGCTCTGATAGGCATATTAGATTTGAGGAGGTACGAGATGTCGAACTTGAGTAAACGTCGGAAGGGGATTTTCCGCTTTTTGTGCGATTTTATCGCTCGCAATGGCTATCCACCCACCTATGAGGAGATTCTTCGCAGTGGGTTAGGGCTTAGCACCAAATCCCAGATCAGTTACCATCTGAAGATACTGGAAGAAAAGGGTTACATCCAGATTACGCCCAACACCCCGCGCGGCATCAGGCTGCTCAAGGAAATCGCCTCTACTTTCGAGGTGCCTGTGCTAGGGCAGATCGCCGCTGGTGAACCCATCTCCTTTGAGCAGAGCGACCCTGATAACGTCATCCGGGTTACCCGTGATCTCGTTAAGGAGCAAGAAGGACTTTATGCTCTGCGGGTCAAAGGCCACTCCATGATCGATGCCCTGGTCGAAGATGGCGATATCGTGATCGTCAAGCACCAGCAAGAAGCTCGTAATGGAGATATGGTGGCTGTCCGCTTGAAGGGCGAGGAAGAGACCACCCTGAAGAGATTTTATCTGGAGAAGGGGCGCGTCCGCCTTCAACCGGCTAACCCGACCATGGAGCCTATCTATCACCATCCCGCCAACGTGGAGATTCAGGGTCAGGTGGTAGCCGTTTTTCGCCAGCCATAGCGCTCAGGCAACTTCTAACGAGAGGGCTTTTCTATGAATGATTTCTCTACGAGCGACAATGGATTATGTCCACATCGCAGCGTGGCCGAGGATGGCCGCATCGTGTGCGCCAAAATCGTCCAGGGCGACAACGAGGTCTCTCCCAATCTGTGCCGCGACTGCCCGGCCAAAATGGTGTGCTGCGACAACCTGCGTTTCTCTCTGCAAAAAACCTCTCCTTCGCCCATCGTGGTGCGTTACAACGGCGGCCACACCGAAGTCTGGGACAACGATCCGCCCTCCGTCTCTTTCCATCGGGCGGCCTGCGCCGTCAAGATGATGCCCATCGCCAACCCGAAGGAATGCGCTGGCTGCGCCCTGCGTACCGTCGCCCCACCCCAACCCGCGCAGCGCAAGCGCAAAACTGCCCGGCGAGGCAAGGTGCTGCCTTTCCCCCAACCTGTTGCTGCTGTAGGGATGAAATAGAAGTTGGAGGTTGGAAGTTGGAGGTTGGGAGAGGAGAGATGGGAGTGAAAGATGCCTGCAAGCTTTGTCTCGCAGGAGTGAGGGTTTATCATGCGTCGTCTGCTTGACTATCAGGCCAACCGCATAGAAATGGTGCTTCACCAACACAAAGCTCCCTCCCGCGTCTGGGGAGGGACGGTCACTCCCCGCTTTGTCCAGTTCCAGCTCACCCCCTGGCCGGGCATCAAGCTCAATCGCTTGAAGAATCTGGCCGAGGAGATCGCCCTTTCTCTGGGCAGCCCTTCCTGCCGCGTCTACCGCCAGGGGGGGGTGGTCAACGTCGAGGTGCCGCGCTCCACTTCGCAGACTGTGCCTCTCCTGCCGCTGTGCAGGCGGCTGGCCCACATCCCGCCCCACAGCGCCGTGTTGGGCCTGGACGAGCGGGGAGTGCCCATCCTGCTCCGCCTGCCCAGCCCGGAGGTGGCTCACGTCCTCATCGCAGGCACCACCGGCTCAGGCAAGACGGCCCTGGCGCGGGCCATGATCGCCTCTCTGGCCCTGCACAATCGGCAGGGCGAAGTGCAGTTGGCGCTCATCGACCCCAAGAGCCGGGGGTTTGCTCCTTTCCAGGGATTGCCCCACCTGCTGGCGCCTGTGGTGGACGACCCCCAGGAGACGACGGCAGTGCTGCACCGTCTGGTGCAGGAGATGGAAAGCCGCGACCGGCGCCAGGTGAATCAGCCCCGGATCGTGATCTTCATCGACGAGCTGGCCGACCTGGTGCTGGTGGGAGGCCGGGAGGTGGAAACGGTGCTGACCCGCCTGACGCAGCGAGGGCGAGGGGCCGGCCTGCACCTGGTGGCCTGCACTCAGAAGCCGACGGCGGCGGTGATCGGCTCGCTGGTGAAGTCAAACTTTCCGGTGCGTTTGGTGGGCAGCGTGACCAGCCCGGAGGACGCCAAGGTCGCCAGCGGTCTGGCGGGCAGCGGGGCCGAACGGCTGTTGGGGCGCGGCGACTTCCTGTTGGTGTGCAAAGGGCGGTGGGAGCGTTTCCAGGCCGCCTACATCTCCGGAGCGGAGATCGTGGAGGTGGTCGGGCGTCTGCAAGAGGGAGGGCGTCGGCGGCGGCGGTGGCTGACCGAGGGCGTGGAGGTAAGGAGTAAGCAGGCTTTGCTGCCCCGCCTGAAAGAGAAACTGACCAGCCCCTTGAAGCTGGTGAAATAATCAAATGAAAGGTTAGAAGAATGGGACTCGACATCTACTGCCGGGCGGACATCGCCAATGCGTTGCTGGCCGCCGAGGAAGCCAGCAGCGCCACGGCGGCAGCCATGATAGACATGGTGGGCGATCCGGTCAAGCTGCGAGCCTACCGGGAAGGATACCGCGCCGCCCTGGCGGCGGTGGCTTTGGCTTTTGGCCTGTCGCCCACAGAGGAGAGCAGAAAGCCAGAGATAACCTTCGCTCCCGCTTTTGGCGACCTACCCGAAATAGGAGAAGAAGCAGAGAGACGGAACGGATATCCCCATCTGGGCAGGAATCGAAGGATAATCGGCTACCTGGAGCGGGAGGGAACGAAATGAAGAAATGGGTTGCTTTTCTGGTGGTAGTGTTTGCGGTAGGGCTGGCGGTGGTGGTGGGCGACCGGCTGTCGGTGGACGCCATGGCCGTGGTGGTGGGGGTGGTGTGTGGAGTGGGGGCCTCCATTCCCACCAGTCTGCTGATTGCGCTGGTGATGGGCCGGCGGGGGAGAAGAGAGGAGCAGCAAAGAA
>DAOULT010000003.1:0-2361 GCA_034417895.1 Anaerolineae bacterium
GCAGGAAACCATCGATCTGAGCACCTACAAGGGCCAGACAATCACCCTGCGTTTCGAGGTCTGGAACCGGCGCGACGCCTACTATAACACCTGGGCCTACATCGACGACGTCAGCGTGCAATAAAGCTCTTCTCGTGGCTGACGGCTTTGGGGGCGGTCTTGACCAAAACTGGCCCCCAAGCTGAAGTGCACCCGGTCCTATATACCTATTGGACAAATCTACAGAAGTGGTGTATAATAACCCCAGGTGATAGGCGCTTGCTTGTTCGAGCCTGTCTTTTTGATTTAATTACTGGCATCAATAGCGTGAAAGTGAGGTAACACTTTGGCTAACACCAGATCGGCGCTCAAACGTATACGTAGCTCGGAAAAGAAAAGACAACGTAACCGTTTCTTCCGTTCCGCAGCCCGTACCCAGATCAAAAAGGCGCGCAGACTCCTCGACGAAGGCAGGATGGAGGAAGCGGGGGCCGCTGTCCGTCAGGCTGTCAGCGCTTTGGATAAAGCGGCCCAGAAAGGTGTTATTCACAAGAATAACGCTGCTCGCCGCAAAGCACGTCTGATGCAACAGTTCAATAAGGCGCTGGTGAAACTTTAAAATTTTTCAATTTTGGCTTACTCCCCCTTGACATGGGACGTTTGTTCTAGTATAATTATAATTAGAACAGACGTTCTAATGCTGAGGGGGTTTTATTTGCCATGCGTCGTCTGCTTGACTACCAGGCCAACCGCATAGAAATGGTGCTTCAAAGCCACAAGGCCCCCTCTCGCGTCTGGGGAGGGACGGTCACTCCGCGCTTTGTCCAGTTCCAGCTCACTCCCTGGCCGGGCATCAAGCTCAATCGCTTGAAGAACCTGGCCGAGGAGATCGCCCTTTCTCTGGGCAGCCCTTCCTGCCGCGTCTACCGCCAGGGGGGAGTGGTCAACGTCGAGGTGCCGCGCTCCACTTCGCAGACCGTGCCTCTCTTGCCGCTGTGCAGGCGGCTGGCCCACATCCCGCCCCATAGCGCCGTGTTGGGCCTGGACGAGCGGGGAGTGCCTATCCTGCTGCGCCTGCCCAGCCCGGAGGTGGCCCACGTCCTCATCGCGGGCACCACCGGCTCAGGCAAGACGGCCCTGGCGCGGGCCATGATCGCCTCTCTGGCCCTCCACAATCGGCAGGGCGAAGTGCAGTTGGTGCTCATCGACCCCAAGGGCCGGGGGTTCGCTCCTTTCCAGGGATTGCCCCACCTGCTGGAGCCTGTGGTGGACGATCCCCAGGAGACGGCGGCGGTGCTGCGCCGTCTGGTGCAGGAGATGGAAAGCCGCGATAGAAGCCGGGTGAATCAGCCGCGGATAGTGGTCTTCATCGACGAGCTGGCCGACCTGATGCTGGTGGGGGGCAGGGAGGTGGAAACAGTGCTGACCCGCCTGACGCAGCGAGGGCGAGGAGCCGGCCTGCATCTGGTGGCCTGCACCCAGAAACCGACGGCGGCGGTGATCGGGTCGCTGGTGAAGTCCAACTTTCCGGTGCGGCTGGTGGGCAGCGTGACCAGCCCGGAGGATGCCAAGGTCGCCAGCGGTCTGGCGGGCAGCGGAGCCGAACGGTTGCTGGGGCGCGGCGATTTCTTGCTGGTGTGCAAAGGGCGGTGGGAGCGTTTCCAGGCGGCTTACATCTCCGGGGCGGAGATCGTGGAGGTGGTCGGGCGTCTGCAAGAGGGAGGTTGTCGTCGTCGGCGGTGGCTGACGGAAAGCACAGAGGCAGAGAGGAAGCAGGCTTTGCTGCCCCGCCTGAAAGAGAAACTGACCAAACCTTTGAAGGTGGGGAAATAATCAAATGAAAGGCTAGAAGAATGGGACTTGACATCTACTGCCGCGAGGACATCGCCAATGCGTTGCTGGCCGCCGAGGAAGCCAGCAGCGCCACGGCGGCGGCCATGATAGACATGGTGGGCGATCCGGTCAAGCTGCGAGCCTACCGCCAGGGATATCGCGCTGCCCTGGCGGCGGTGGCCCTGGCTTTTGGCCTGTCGCCCAGGGATAGGAATAGAAAGCCGGTGATAGCCTTCCCTGCGGCTTTCGGCGACCTGCCCGAAGAAGAGGACAGGGGATATCCCCATCTGGACGGGAATCGAAGGATGATCGGCTATCTGGATCGGGAAGGGAGCAGGGAATAGGGAGTAGGACTGATGAAGAAATGGGTCGCTTTTTTGCTGGTGGTGTTTGCGGTAGGGCTGGGGGTGGTGGTGGGCAATCGGCTGTCGGTGGACGCCATGGCCGTGGTGGTGGGGGTGGTGTGTGGAGTGGGGGCCTCCATTCCCACCAGTCTGCTGATTGCGCTGGTGATGGGCCGGCGGGGGAGAAGAGAGGAGCAGCAAAGAA
>DAOULT010000004.1:0-28363 GCA_034417895.1 Anaerolineae bacterium
TCTGAGGTGGATGCAGTTTTTCCATTGGCGTTCGGGGTTCCTTCAATTACGAGTACAGGACAACGAGAAGAAGCCATCTCCACGCCCACAACTAAAATAAGCGCCCCAATGGCAAAAGCTCCTATAATCCCGATCACAATTAGCCCCATTGTCTGTAATACCCGTTTCGGTTTGCCCATCTTTAACCACCTCCTTCGCTGAGGCGCGTGGGCAGGGTTGCCAGCCAGTGGCGCACGGCCTGCGGCGATTCCAGGCGGCAATCGGCCCTTGTGTGGCGTGGCGCCGCCGCTACCACGATAGCGATGCCTCCTCGCGCTTTGATCATGCCAAATGCCTCTTCATCTCTGTTGTCATCGCCCAGGTAGAGGAGTAAAGCGCCAGGCAAGGGATAACGGTTCAGCACATAGTCTACTGTTTGTCCCTTGTGCGCCAGCCTGGGCGCGATCTCCAGGAGCTTGTATCCGCCCAGCAGGCGGAACAGTTCCGAAGGGGCCACCTCAAGCGCCATAAGGTGCGCGGCAGACAGCACCCTTTCCGCCGCGTCGTCATCGGCAAGACGGGCGTGAAGCACCAGCGTCCAGTCCTTGTCTTCCAGGAGGAAACCCTCACGGCCAGCGATCAGATGCTCCCATCGAGGCTTGAGGGCCTCCAGGGTCGGGCGGATGGTGTCGTACTCCATGCGGTTGATCCGTTCCCCCCCTGGCGTCTGCAACTCGACGCCGTAGGTGCCTGCCAACAGGATGCCCGGCACTGGCAGCAAGGCCCGAATGTGGCTCAGTTGCCGGCCACTGACCACAGCTATGCGGATGCGAGGGTGCTGTGCCAGCCTGGTAAGCAGGTCTGCGATCTCTGGATTGGGATTGACGTGTCCCGGCGTGGGTGCTATGTCGGCCAGCGTACCATCGTAATCCAGGAACAGCCGTAGACGTTTGGCCCGAGCCAGGCGTTCATTTATCCGTTCAGAGGTGTGTAACATTACGCTTCCTACCGGCAGATCAACGTTGGTCGCCGGGTGGCGCGCAGCACCTGATCCACTGTGCTGCCGAGCACGACCTCCAGCACCGGGCTGAACCCGTAGCCTCCCATGATGATCAGATCGCTATGGTGCTCTTCGGCCACTTTCAGGATCGCTTCGGTGACTGGGCCGCCCTCCTTCACGAGAGTGGCCTGCACCCCGTGTCTTTCCAGGTAGCCCTGGGCGCGGGCCAGCGTTTCCGACGTGGTGCGACCGCTTTCTATCACGGTCATAACCACCAGGGGGATATTCCACCGGCCCGAAAGGTAGGTGGCTACGAAGAGCGCTTCGTCCGCTTTGGGGCTGCCGTCATAGGCCAACAGCGCGTGATCCAGGGGGGACAAAGCTCCCTGCACAGCCAAAACCGACGTGGAGCAGCGCTGGATGATGGTTCGAAATCCTGAACCCAGCCTAGCGACCGGCTGAAGTGCAGGGGGATAGGTAAGACGCAAAACAACCAGGTCGATCCGCCTGGCCCGTTCGCATATCTGGCGCGGCACTTCTCCGACTTCGATAGCCAGTTCCCCCGGAATGCTGGCTGCCTGGCAGCGCCGCTCAAACTCAGCCTGCACGGTCTGTATCTTTTCGCTGTCCTTTTGAGCCTCTGAAGTCACCACGTGAAGACCGTGCAGCCGCCCTCCCTCGCGCCGGGCCACCTCCAGCGCCCGCTCCAGGGCGTCCCAGCCGCGCTCCTCGCCGCTGAGGGGCACCAGAATATCGGCGAACAGGCGATCATCCGGGCGAGCTGCCAACTGTTCTCTCCGCCATTGTCCCGGCGGGGGGCCGGCCTTAAGCTCGTCGGGCGTCACGGCCTTCAGTACCTTCCCGCCTACGCGGGCCACGACGCGCTGCGGGGTGGGGCTGAACCGGGTAGCTAGGTCGGTGGCCGCCTCTTCCGGTCTGATCCCCCCCCCGAATGCTCCATCCAGCTCAGCGCGGTGCCTGGAAACCCAGGTGTAGAGATCGGTCTCCGTCCGTCCAGGGAAATCCCGCAATATGTTCCGCGCCTGGATAGCCTGCACCACTGGCTGATAGACTTCATCGTACCAATGGGCCACCGCTTCCTGGTAGGGGATATCCCGCTTCTGCTCCAGGCCCATGAAGTAGCGGTGCACCTCAATGTGTTCTTCGAGCACCCGGTACTGGCCGGGGAGGGTTGCCTCCAGGTTGGCTTCTGGACGGATCTCGTCCAGGTGGGTACGCTTCAGGAAGTCAGTATATTCGGCTTTCAAAATCAGATCATCTGGCTGGACATCGGGCGAGAGCGGCACTTTAGTGTGCACCTCGGTCACGTAGGCCTGGATGTGGGTCGCGCCAAGCTGCCGGGCCACCGACACGCGGTGATTGCCATCTCTCACAAAATAGGCATCGCCTATCTGGTAGACTTCGATAGGCGGCAATCCGCTCAAACCAGTAACGGCCATCTTGACCCTCGCCCACCGATTCGAGTCGCTATCTTGCCGGGGCATGAAGCTGCGGGTGAAATCGTCATAGCGTCCCACACTCCCGACGATGGCGTCCAGGGGGACTTCCTTCAACCCCCGCTCTATCATTCCTCGGGCCTTTAACTTCTGGCGCACATCCTCGTAGGAGAGGAGACCAACCGACTTGCCGGTCAGACGGGCCGTGATCTCCTCCAGGGCAGCCTGGCGACGGGCGCGGCGAAAGTCCTGCACCGCCGATGTAAAGTCTGGGGAACCCCAATCCGTCATGACTGTAGCCTCCAGTTATTCCTCATTATTATTTTTGGTACGAATTTCTGGCATTTGACCTGTAACATATTGCTATTTTTCAGAAAACGGGATATCAAACACGCGCACCGTAGTACTACCGTGGCGAAAAACAAAGACGTAGGTCTGGTTGGTCTGGCTGATCCAGACTGTGTTGCCGCCAGCGAACATCTGGAAGCGGCCTGCGCCTGGGGTCTCGCTTGCTGTAGCCCAGCCTAATGTCTCACGCACGCCGGGCTGCTCACGCCACACCTTGCCAAAGCCGTGGAGTGGTTCCACCAGGCCATTGGGCGGCGTTTCGCCACCACCGACAGGCTCCACCGCTGGATCAAAGGTATCGTTGAAGTGATGATAATAAGGGTATTCGGTATGATAGATGACGTAGATTACTGGCTGGGCGTACCAGCCGATGTGATCGGACCATATCATCTCCCCATGCTCAAAAGGCTGATAAGAGGTTTGCACCTGCCAGGCATCAGGTATGACGCGCGGGTGGTAGGAAGTAGGACAGCCCAGCGCGTCTTGTAGCTCTGGATCGCTTTGCCAGATTGTCAGGAAGTTGCCTGCCGGGGGCGCAAGACAGTCGCCAATGTCAGGCGGCGAGATAGGGAAGGGGTTCCAGGTCTGTCCGCCGTCCAGCGATTGGTGGAGCGCCCCATCTACGTTAGCGTACAGCGCCAATCCCGGCGGCTGTGGACTCCAGCCGGAGGCCAGCAACTCCACAAACGTGTCTTCGCCGAAATCATGCACCAGCTCCCAGCGCACTTCGTTCAAATCCGGCGTGTTGGGGTTGGGACTGCGCCAGAGTTGGCTGTAAAGCGCGGCTGTGACGACGTATAGGGCGCCGCTATTTCCGTCGATGGTCAGGCCGGTGTTGATGACCGTATTGTCGAGGGGGGTGGGCATGGTCTGCCACTGGGTGTTTTCGCTGCGCCGGCGCAGGTAGCTGCCCGCATATTTGGGCCAGATGATAGCGTATACCGTGTTCTCGTCGTGGGGATCGATGGCGACGTTTACCACGCCGTTGAAGTGGAGCATCCCTGCGGACGCCGCTTCAGACCACGTTGCGCCGCCGTCTTCGCTGCGGATCACCGGCGCTCCACCGGGACTGAATGGGCGCGTCGCCCAGAGCACCTGCGGTTTCCCGTAGACCACGGCGATCATCCCTGTCTGCTCTGGGGAGACGAATTGCCACGAGGGGGTGACGTCGGACCAACGATAGATGCCCCGGCAAGTGCTGGCGTAGAGCGCAGTGGGCGGGAAATAGTCCAGGTTCACGTTGAGGAGACACTCTGCCGGGACGGGCAGGCCGCCGGGGAAGGGGGCCCACCTCTCGCCAAGATCGTCGCTGATCAGGAGGCGGGCGTTGGTAGCTGGCTGCGCACTCGACGCCTCATCGCTTAGCAAGGCGTAGAGACGGCCTGGCTCCCCCGGTGCGACCAGCGAGGTGCGTACCTCCAGAGCCGGTTCTGCGGCCCTGGAATCGAGCGATGCCGGAGCGGCGAACAGGGGGGCAGTTCCGCCCGCTAAAAGTAAAGCGAAGATAGAAATGATGATTAGTAGTGTAACTAAGTTTCGCATCTTAACTCTCTCCACACTGCGCATCATAGGAGGTGGAAGTGCAACAGCAGCCACAGCGTGCCCAGCCCGACCGTGATCGCCAGGGCCGGAAGACCTTTCTTCAGGAAGTACATGTAGGTGATGGGATAGCCTGCCCGTTCGGAGATGCCGGCGGCGACCAGGTTGGGCGAGGAACCGATCAGTGAGCCATTGCCGCCCATGGCCGCCCCGACCGACAGACAGTAGAATAGCACTTTACTCTGCGCCCCCGGTATCGTAGCTGTCAGGTAGCCGGCGACCGGCAGCATGGCCGCCGCGAAGGGGATGTTGTCGATAGCGGCGGAGAACAGCGCGCTGGACCACGTGACAATAAGCATCGCCAGCACCAGGTTGTCACTGACCAGCCGACCTATCATGTCGGCAATGAAGCTGATCAACCCCACTTCCTGGATGGCGCCCACCATGATGAACAGGGCCATGAAGAACACCAGGGTCGTCCAGTCCACGGCTTCGATCATCTCTTCAATATCGGGTTTGACCCAGACCAACAGGGCCGTGGCTCCCATCAGGGCCGTGACCGCCGGCAGCAGGTGAATCTGCTCGCCGAAGACGAAGAGGATCAGCATCGCCGCTCCCACCCAGGCCGCTTTCTTGAGGTGTTCCGGTTCCGTGATGCGCGCTCGCTCGGCCAGTTTCTCCAGCAGCGCGGGCGAGATGCTGCTGGCTGCTTGCAGTTCTCGGCGGTAGGCGAACCCGTTGTAGACGACTAATCCCACCAGGGCCAGCAGCACGCCCGGCGTCAGGTTGACCAGAAAATCGCCAAATGAGATGTCGGCGTAGGAGCCGATCAGGATGTTGGTGGGGGTGCCGATCAGGGTGCTGATCCCCGCCACGTTAGAGGCCATCACTTCGGGCATCAGCAGCGCCAGGGGATTGATGCCCATGGCCATGGCGATCTGGATGGTGATGGGGGTCATCAACAGCATGGTGGTTACGTTGTCCAGGAGGGCCGAGGCGACGCCAGTGACGAGCGTCAGAATGGGCAACAGCAGCCACATGCGCCCCCCGGAAAGGCGGTAGGCGGTGAAGGCCAGCCATTGGAAGAGGCCGGTCTCTTCCACCACGGCGATGACGATCATCATGCCCATTATCAGAAAGATCACATTCCAATCCACGTGGTGCAGCGCGCTATGGAAGTCGAAGATAAAAAGGCTTTCGTGAAGGGGATGGCCCAGGTAACTGAAGGCGAAGATAATCGTCGCGCCCACCAGGGCAGCCAGTGTATTGTGCAGTATGCCGCCGGCAATCAACGCCAGCATAGCCGCGAAGACCAGGGTGGCGATCCAGAAAGCCAGACCGATGCGTCGCAGCAGGGTTGTATCAGGCAGGGCAACCGCTTGTACGGCTCGCAGGCTTTGGATAGCGGCTGAATCTAACTCTATTTGCGTTTCCTGGAAGTGAGTGCGTTCGATGTGGACGACCAGCTTGTCTGGGATGGTTTTGGGCAGAAGCAACGCGTAGCGGCCATCGGGCTGGGTGATGGTCTGCGCCAGCGGCTCGTCTTCAGGCGCGGCGCTCACCGTGACCTGCGCCTCCTCTACTGGCTGACCTTGCCGGTCGAGGACGTTGCCGGTAATCAGCCGCGACGGGTCTGGCTCCTCGGCCTGGATAACTGTCCGGGGCAACGTCATAGCCAAGCTGATCCCCAACAGTAATGCTACCAGCCACCAGAGCCTAGCTGGTTTGTTCATTCGTCGCTTCCCTCCGAACCTTCCGACAAAACCACTTTGGCCCCGGTCTCTTTCTCAGTCCGTTCGATGAACTCCGTGAGCACTTTATGGGTGAAAATGTGCTCTTCCTGTTCGACCTGGGGCTGGCCGAGCACCAGATAGTCGGCGGGTAGCTCGTGGCACAGGTTGATGATTTCTTCTCTGACATTTCCGTGGCGTACCACTCCCTGAGCGGTGATGCCTTGCGCGGCCGCCGAATCCTGGGCCGCCGACAGGATGAATTCTCCCATTTGTTCCATCTGTTCCGAAATGGTGTGAGTGCGGCAACTGGTAGTGTGTGACAGGAAATCGAGGTTGACGATGTACAGGAAATGCAGCGGGAGGCCAGTCTGGCGCGCCAGAGTGGTGGCCTGAGCGATTGTAGTCTGGCTTTCTGGCCCGCCTCGGATAGCGCATACGATTCCACTCATTTTAGCCCTCCGTTTCTCTTCGGTAGCGTGGCGCTTTAATTCAAAGCGATGACGAAATGCTTTTGAGTCATCTCTATTATACTACAACTCTCCCTACTTGCAAGAGGTGTAGAAAGACCCTTTGGGTTTTCAAAACCCAAAGGGTCTGTTCTTGACTCCAATCGCTGTTCATGTTACTATAAAGACGGAGGGGGAAGTGAAAATGAAACTGATCGTTATCGGTGGGGGGCTGGCCGGTTCGGAAGCGGCCTGGCAGGCGGCCCGGTTGGGCGTCGAGGTCGTTCTCTACGAGATGCGGCCACAGACCATGACCCCTGCTCATAATACCGGCTACCTGGCCGAACTGGTGTGCAGCAATTCGCTAGGCTCCAATCTGCCTGACCGCGCTCCAGGGCTTTTGAAAGAAGAATTGCGCCGCCTAAGCTCCCTGATCGTGGCCTGCGCCGACGAAACGGCTGTCCCTGCGGGTGGCGCTCTGGCCGTGGGGCGGGAGGCTTTTGCCCGCCTGGTCACGCAGCGCATCGAGGAGGAGCCAGGCGTCGAGCTGCGGCGTGAGGAGGTCACCAGCATCCCCCGGCAAGGGGTCTCGGTGGTCGCCACCGGCCCTTTGACCTCCGAGGCGCTGGCGCGGGATATCGCCGCCTTATCCGGCCAGGAACACCTTTACTTCTACGACGCCATGGCCCCCATCGTTACCTGCGAATCCCTTGACCACGATAGGGTTTTTCGCGCCTCCCGCTTCGGGCGGGGCGAAGACGATTACATAAACTGCCCCATGACTGAGGAGGAGTACGACCGCTTTGTGGAGGCGTTGCTGGCGGCGGAAACTATCCCTCTGCGCGATTTTGAGCGGGAGGATGGGCGCTTCTTCGAGGCCTGCCTGCCGGTGGAAGTCCTGGCGCGGCGCGGCCACAAAGCCCTGGCTTATGGCCCTCTCAAGCCGGTGGGGCTGGTCGATCCGCGCACGGGTGAGCGCCCTTACGCCGTCGTCCAACTGCGGCAAGACAACCTGGTCGCCACCCTCTACAACCTGGTCGGATTCCAAACCAACCTGCGCTGGAGTGAGCAAGAGCGGGTCTTTCGTCTCATTCCTGGCCTGGCACGGGCCGAGTTTGTGCGTTTCGGCCAGATGCACCGCAACACCTTTATCAATTCGCCGACCCTGCTGGAACCTACCATGCGCTTCAAGTTAGCCGCCAGCGACGAGGGGCAGGGGGTGTTTTTCGGAGGACAGATCACGGGCAGCGAGGGATATATTGGCTCCACGGCCAGCGGCCTGGTGGCCGGTCTCAACGCGGCGCGCCTGCTGCGGGGACAACCTCCCATCGTCTTTCCCCCCACGACCATGATCGGCGCTCTCTGTCGCTACGTAACCTCGGACCAGGGCGGGGATTTCCAGCCCATGAAGCCTAACTTTGGTCTTTTGCCCCCTTTGAAGAAACGGGTTCGGCGTAAAAGAGACCGCTACCGGGCCTATGTCGAGCGGGCCCTGGCCGATCTGGACAAGCTGAGATCGGTCATAAATGGCTATTCGCTCCCAACTGAATAAAAGTGAATGTGCGGTCCTTCCAATTGGCAAATAAGACCGTGTTTAGGGAACTGACGATCGTGTGAGGCTTGCTAATATGCTAACATCAGACTATATACAGTTACTCAATAACGAACAACTTGACAAGAAGTACAGGGATTGTTTAAGGGAATTAATAGATAATATCATCGCTTGCAATTCCGAAAACATTGAAACCATTCTGCTATATGGAGGTTTGGTAAGAGATTCTAAAGCATTCAAAAATTGGTCAGATATAGATATCATTATCATATTTAAGGATATTACTAGACGCAATTTTATTGAATTAGCCGAGATTATTGAACAGCTCGAATCTCGGTATTCTATTCGAATAGATCTATCCCAGATATCATTAATAGAACTAATAGATGAGGTTTTAAGACAATTCTGCTATCATAGCGAGATTATTAATGCTATTTCCATGAGAAAGAATGTTTCTATTGTTTTATTCGGCCATATACCCATTGTTCGTTTTTCTGCAGAGCAAGAGAAGCAAGCGGCATTATTTTATATTAATAATACACTTGGCCTCTTTCGCAGATACCTTGTAGAAGTAGCTTATAAGAATACATCCAATGCAGATGCTATGTCTACTCTTGGTAGAATCATCCGATGGACATTTTCTATAATTCGGGCGTCATTGCGGTTGTTTGATATATACACCCATCCGTATGCTCCTTCCCTTGAGCACGTAAAACAACTATTTCCCGAAGTTAACCTTTCACTGTTGAACGAGCTAATTTACATACGAGAGAATCTTGCTACGGCTGATATCAACTATTCGATAGTTGCTGAAATAGAACTATTTGTCGAGAATTATGTGAGATTGGCCATAAGGAGATATTATGATGAGATCAATAAGACTTAACGAAAACTTAAGGTCTATTGCAAACAGCGCAATAATTGCTTTCTTAGGAGCCATCGCAATCGCGCTTGACCTTTTACCTAGCTTGCGCAGTCTTATGGAACCCTTATTTAAGCGGGTGGGAATATCCAACGACACGGTAGCAGATATAGTTTTGGCAATTATAGTTGGATTATTTTTATTCATCCTGTCATTTATAATAAATTTAGTTATTGAAAGACAACATAAACAACTCTTAATAGCTTATCATGGTTCTTTAGCGACTATCATAAGTTCTGGTAGTTCTGGCGATAGGATAAGAGATTTTCAACTTTTGCGATCGCAGGCACACGATTCAATACTAGTGATGGGAATAGGGATGACTTACTTTTCGACTGATAGATCTTATCTGAAAGCTCTTCTTGATAAGGGGCTTAGCATCAGACTGTTGATGATTAATCCTGATATTATAGTCCAGAATATCTCATCATGTAAAACAAAGTATAGTATCGTTATCGAACAGAAACTTTTTGATAGTGTTTTTATTAGACCAGGATATACAACAGATGTAAGAACATCCTTTGAAAGATTATGTCAATTTATCGAAGATAGAAAAAGTGATAAAGTGAGAAAAGGTCGAATAGAGTTAAGAACATACCCATATTTAATTCTAATGAATGTAACTATGATAGATGAACATATTGAGAAAAGAGATGGACAAATGCTTATTGAGGTTTGTCCTCCATTTTCTGATAATAGAATGCGGATTAGAGTATCCGAATCAAGTGATAAGAAAATGTTTCATATATTGTTGCGGGCCGTTGAAGAACTATGGGGAAAAAGTGATGTGATTACAAGTGATGACACCTAGAATTTAGGATAGTGTCCCTTATGTTTCTGATACCTATCCAAATACCTATCCAAAAGCACGTTTTGGCATATTATATGTTGTGATTGTCGCTGGGGAAGACCACAGCATATGGCGCGGTTTCGAATTATGACCGGATCTCGGGGACAAAGTTTGACTTTTGGGCCGAAATAGATTATAGTTTATATTAAGGAGCTTATAGAATGGGGGAAGGTGAAAGTGAATGTTGGCCCTTTCCACAGGTTCTCTTTATAACTATGGGGCCGATCGTATTTTTGCCCTGGCCAGAGAAGCCGGATTCGATGCCGTTGAGGTATTGGTTGATGAACGTTGGGACACGCGCCAGGCTGACTATCTGGCCTATCTAATCGAAAAGCATGAAATGCCGGTTGCCAGCCTGCATAGCCCTTTACAGACACATCGCTTGCAGGGGTGGGAGCAGGATCCGGTCAGCAAGCTCAGGCGCACCGTGGAGCTGGCTGAGGCGGTGGGAGGGCGGGTTGTGGTGGCTCATCCGCCTCTGGCCTGGCTGAAAGTGCATGTGGGGCCTGTGTCTGTCTTCCGCCTTCCCTGGCCCCTGGGCCGGGCCTATGACCGTTGGCTGAAGGAGGAGTTGCCCGCTTTCCAAGCTACCACGTCGGTGATCGTCGCCGTGGAGAACATGCCTTGTTTTCGTCTTGGCTTTTTGTGCCTGACCCTCTGCCGTATGAGCAATTTCAAAGATCTGGAACGCTTTGCCCATTTGACTTTTGATACCACCCATTGGGGGACAAAGGGCGTGAACCTGTTGCAAGCTTACGAACGATTGGCCGACAGGGTAGCCCACGTTCACCTTTCTAACTACAATGGCCGGGAGCATCGGTTGTTGACTGATGGGCATCTTCCGCTGGAAGAGTTTTTGAAGGCTTTGAGAGCGAGGGAATATGAGGGGATCGTAACCCTGGAGCTACAGCCGGAAGCGCTTCAGGCCGGGGATGAGGGGAAGGTGAGAAAGCATCTGAAGGAGGCGGTTGCCTTCTGCCGGGATTTCGTATAGTCATGGGACTACACTAACACACCAGCAGAAACGCAACAGAAAAGGAAAAAAGCTATGCGAAGAGGTTCGGATTTGATTCCAGGCTTGCTTATATTGATCTCTTGTACGTTGGCCGGTTGCACAGGGCAGGTGAGGGGGGTGACGGCCTTTGCTGATACACCCACACCGGTGATGGTTCCTCTCATCTCCAATCAGCAGGCTACCTTTGATGGGCAACAGGCCTATCAGTACGTGCTGGCCCAGTGCGATCTGGGCCCCCGGCCCACAGGTTCGGAAGCAGGCTGGGCTACAGGAGATTACATCATCGCCGAAGCGGAGAAACAGGGCTGGTCAGTCGAGACCCAGGGGTTTATCTTTCAAGAGGTGAAAGGACGAAACGTTATAGCCCGGTGGGGGACAGGGCCAATCATCATCCTGGGAGCGCACTACGATACCCGGCCCTACGCCGATCATAACCCCGAAGGCGAGCAGGATCAACCTATCCTCGGCGCTAACGATGGAGCCAGCGGCGTGGCCGTCCTGCTGGAACTGGCCCGTTCGCTGGACAGGGATAAACTGGAAAACGAGATATGGCTGGTCTTCTTCGATGCTGAAGACCGGGGGAAGCTGGATGGCTGGCCCTTTTCGGTAGGCTCTGAGTACATGGCCGCTAATCTGAGCGCCAGCCCTGAATACGTGATCGTTGTGGACATGATTGGCGATGCCGGGCAAGATATTTACTGGGAGAGAAACTCCGATGAACCTTTAATGGATCAGGTCTGGAGCATAGCATCCCAACTCGGCTACGAAGCCCAATTCATCCCCGAATATAAGTGGAGTCTGATGGACGACCACATCCCCTTTCTAAAGAGAGGCATCAGAGCAGTTGACATAATTGACTTTGACTATCCCTACTGGCATACTACCCAGGATACCGCAGACAAAGTCAGCCCGGAGAGCCTGGAAAGGGTAGGGCGGGTTCTGGAAAAGCTGCTGGAAGCAGACAGCCGATAGACAGCGGGTTTTAACTCTCTAGACAGGAACCTGAGCGGCAAGGGGGATGGACAAATGAGCGACAGACTAGCCAGATGGTTGAGAGAACAAGAGGCAAGTATTGTCCCCACCTGGATCAGGGCGGTGCGCAGCCACGGGCATGAACGCGATCGCCAGCTATCCACCCAGGAATTAAAGAGGCACCTTTTCCTGCACTTCTACGATCGCTTCGTTAAAGCGGTCCAAGATGGAGACAGCACCGATCTTGACCAACTCATCCAGAAGGTAGTAAAAGATCGTGTCAGCCAGGATTACAACCTCGACAACATCCTGCTCATTCCCTTCAAGCTCAAAGAGACTATCTGGAAAGAGCTAGAAACCAGAGTCTCTTCACAAGAGACCCTGGAACTCATGCAAGAGGCCGAGCCGATTCTCGATCGCAGCCTGGCTTCCCTGGTAAGAGCTTTCGCCGACGAAAGTGAGAGACTTTTGAACGAGCGTATAGCCGAGGTAGAGCTTATAAACGAGCGTCTGGCTATAGCCACCGAGGAGGCAGACCAGGCCCTACTCAAAAACGCCCAACTATACGAAGAGATCAAGTGTCTCAACGAGGACCTGGAGCGCCGGGTACAGGAGCGCACGGAAGAATTGGCTAAAGCTAATCGCGAGCTGGAAAAGCTGGACAGAACCAAATCGGACTTCATCAGCATCGCCGCCCACGAACTGAAAACCCCTCTAACACTGATCCAGGGATATTCTAACATTCTCCTCAAGGAAAAAGGAACGCTGACCAGCCAGGAACAAGTCAAGGCCATCACCACTGGCATTGCCAAGGGTACGGAACGCCTGAAAGCCATCATCGAGAGTATGATCGACGTTTCGATGATCGATGGCAATGTACTCAAGTTAGCCATTGAACCAGTATACATCCACAGCGTCGTAAGTCTGGCGGCGGGAGAACTATCGGCCGGCGCTCGCGAACGCAAACAGACTATAGACGTGGAGGATTTTTCCCACCTGCCAATGATGCAGGGTGACCCCCAACGTCTCTACCAGGTTTTTATCAACCTCATCGGCAACGGCATCAAATATACTCCCGACGGAGGAAAGATCACCATCAGCGGACAGCTTTACTCCGGCGCCGAGTCTGACTGCCCCGACTACATCGAGATCATAGTGACCGACACAGGCATCGGCATCGACCAGGAGGAGCAAGAGCGCATCTTCCAAAAATTCTACCGCACAGGCGACGTACTGCTGCACAGCACAGGCAAGATAAAATTCAAGGGAGCAGGCCCCGGCCTGGGCCTGTCCATCGCCAAAGGCATAGTTGAGGCCCACGGTGGTCGAATATGGGTGGAGAGCGAGGGCCACGATGAGGAACAATGCCCCGGCAGCAGCTTTCACGTCCTGCTGCCGGCCCAGGTCACGCCCCGACCCAAAAGCCCCAAAGTAGCGGGGCTGCCAACCATACCCTGAAGCCCCTCAATCCCTGACAGGAGGAACGATGAAAGCCACCAGATTGCAGGAGGCCATCAACATCTTCGATCCCCGAGAACCACTCCGCGGGGAGAAGCTCAAACAATACTACGTGGAGCGGGAAGGTTCCCCTCTCAAGGAAGTGGAAGTCTACCTGAGGGGCATGGAGAAACCCGTCAAACTGCTCTTCACCGGACACCGGGGCAGCGGCAAATCCACTGAGCTTAACCGGCTAGCCACTCACCTCGACAACCAGTTCTTCATCGTCCACTTCTCGGCCACCGAGGTTCTTAACCCCTTCGATCTGACCTACGTGGACCTGATCCTGGCCATGGCCCTCCAACTCTTCGGGCAGGCTACAGATAAAGAGATCATGAAGCGCCAGGGGCTAAGCTGGGCCAAAGCGGAGTTGCTGGATGGCATATGGGACTGGTTCAATCGCCACGTGATCGGAGAAGACATTGCCCTGTCCGCTCCCAAACCTGACCAGATCGGCCTGGAAGCCGGACTCAACTTACAGGTCGCGCAGTTAGGGGTCAAATTCAGCACCGAAGCCCCCACCCGGACCAAAGTGCGCGACAGGGTGGAGATGCGCCTGTCCGAGCTTTTGGACCTGATCAGGTACGTGACCGATGGGGTGAAAAGGAGAATAAAGAGAGAGGTGCTGATTATCGTCGAGGACATCGACAAGCTGGACCTGGCTAAAGCCCGCGACCTCTTCCTGGAGCACTCCTTCTCCCTCACCGAGCCTGGGGCCTACATCGTCTACACTTTTCCCGTTTCCCTGCGCTACTGCGACGACTTCCCCCAGATCAACCGCAATTTCGATGAGCCTTTCACCCTGCCCAACGTGGGAATACTCAACCGCAACAGCACACCCAACGCTGCGGGGCAAGAGATGATGAGGGACGTAGTATACAGGCGTCTGGAGCCACATTTGATCGATGAAGCTGCCCTGAACAAGTTGATAGAGGCCAGCGGTGGACTGATGGTCACCCTCATTGAACTGGCGCAGCGCTCCGCCGTGTACGCTATCAGCCAGGGCCAGGAGACCATCGGAGAGGAACACGTCGTCAGAGCCATCGCCAAGGAGCGCAGCGACTATCAGGCTCTGCTCAGTCGCAAACAACTGGCCGTCCTACATCAGTGCCACCAAGACAAAACTTTGAGCAACGAGGAAGAGATACGCGACCTGCTCCACAACATCAGCCTGCTGGAATACGCCAACGACGAACCCTGGTGCGACGTTCACCCTGCCGTGCTGCCCCTGGTCAAAGAGTATGCCAGGACGCATCCCCCCGCGGAAGAGAAGCTCGCAGAGGAAAAGAAATGACCGAAGCACCTGCCCAGGCCACAATTGCCCCCCACTTGGCCGAAGAGCTGGACCACCTGACCGCGCTCCTGTCCCACGCCGAGCGCGGGGCCTGGGCCTTTGCCCTCTACAACACCGTAGCCAACCGCCGTGAGGTAGTCGAGGCCCTGAAGGAACGCCTGACTATACCCGTCTACGATTTCACCGTCACAAAGGAGTACCCCAGCCCCCTGGCCTACCTGCACAAGCTGACCCTGCAGGAGCGCCAGGAGCGGGCCGTGATCTTTTTCTACGACGTGGAGCAGGGTTTCCCGGAGCTTCTGGGCCACCTGGACCTCCAGCGGGAGCGGCTGCTGCGCTACCCCCACAGCCTGGTCTTTTGGGTGACGGAATACGGACGGGTAGAGGTCGCCACCGAAGCGCCCAATTTCTGGTCACGGCGCAGCGCTGTCTTCGACTTCCGCCTGCCGGGTCGCGAGGCGGTGATACAGGCGCGGGGCATAGCAGCGGGCGAGCCGGTACAGTACCAGGATTTGGAGGAGTGGGAGAGCAAGATGCGCCTCTACCAGGGCCTCCTGGCCGAGTACCAGGCCGATGAGGAGCCCGATTATGGAGTTATCGCTTCCCTGCAACACAAAATAGGGGTATTGTATTATTACGTTGGGGACTACCAGGCCGCCCTGGAGTGGTACGAAAAGAGCGTGGAACTCTGGGAGAAGCTGGGCGACCAGGCCGGGCTGGCCATCTCCTACAACGACATCGGCCTCATTTATAATGTCCGCGGGGACTACCAGGCCGCCCTGGAGTGGCACGAAAAGAGCGTGGAAATCCGAGAGAAGCTGGGCGACCAAGCCGGGTTGGCTGAAACCTACAACAACATCGGCACAATCTTTCATGCCCGCGGGGACTACCAGGCTGCCCTGGAGTGGTACGAAAAGAGCGCAGAAATTCAAGAGAAGCTGGGCGACCGAGCCGGATTGGCTACAACCTACAACAACATCGGCGGCATCTACCATAAACAAAGGGACTACCAGGCCGCCCTGGAGTGGTACGAAAAGAGCTCAGAAATCTGTGAGAAACTGGGCCACCAAGTCGGGCTGGCTACCTCCTACAACAATATTGGCGAAATCTTTCGCGTCCGCGGGGACTACCAGGCCGCCTTGGAGTGGCATGAAAAGAGTGTAGCTATCAGGGAGAAGCTGGGCGACCAAGCCGGGTTGGCCACTACCTACAACAACATCGCTCTTATATGCCAGGCACAGGGAGACGTGAAGCAGGCCATTACCTACTTCGAACGCAGCCTAGCTATCCTCAAGGCTATTGGGGCAAAGGCCAGGGCCGAGACTGTGCGGGACAATCTGGAACGGGCGAGGGAGTTGAACCGCGAATGACAACAACGAACGAGAGAATTGAACGAACATGAGATAGAGGTTCGGTAAATTCTAGGTTCGTTGTTGTCGGTAGGAGTGAAAGGTGCGATGAGAAGGCACCACGATTGGCTACGGCAGGCACGGCGAAAACTTGATTCGGCCTACTGGGATATCGAAGGCGAGTTTTACGAAGACGCCTGTTTTTCCGCTCAGCAGGCGGCTGAGCTGGCCGTTAAAGCTCTCCTAGAAAGCCAAGGGCGCATCAGCATGGGCCATTCTATCTACCAGTTGTTAGGCAAACTGGAGAATGTCGCTCCCGATGTGCTGAGCGCGGCGCAGGTGCTCGATCACTATTACATCCCAACCCGCTATCCAAATGTATTCGCTGCCGGCGCACCGATGGATTACTACGACTCCAAGATGGCAGAGGAGGCAGTACAGCTTGCGCAGAGGATCATTGAATTTGCTGCGAACCGAATTGAAGGGCTATAATTATATTGAGGCTCTGTGTCGCCTGGTGGAGTGCGTCAACGGGGAGTTGCGACCGGCGGCCCTCATCCTCTTTGGCTCCCTGGCCCGCGGGGATTTCCACGAATACAGCGACGCTGACCTGTGCGTCGTCCTGCATGGAGAGGCTATCCATCCCCTGGCTAGAAGTGTGCCAGTAGAACCTTTCAACCCAACCGGCGTGGCCGAAGCTCAGACTTTCGGCGCAGAGGAGTTCAAGGAGATGTTGAGAGAGGCCAACCCGCTGGCTCTGGAGATCTTGCACTATGGCCTGGTACTGGGCGGGGAGGAGAGCTTTATCGAGGAGTTGGAAACAATCTTTGAAGAAACCCGGCAGAAATGGGGCCTGGAAAAGACGCCCGGCGGCTGGCGAATGGCTGTCGCCGGATGAATTCACTTGACATAAACTAACGAGGAGAGAAACATGACCGAACTCAAGGCCCCCATCGTGGCGGCCACCGTATATCCCGACCGGGCGCGGGTCACGCGGCGAATCACGACCAGCCTGGAGGCCGGGCAGCACCGTCTGGAGGTGGTCGATCTGCCCCTGACGCTCACGCCGGAATCTCTGCGAGCCAGTGGGCGAGGGACGGCCAGGGCGCGCATCTTGGGCCTGGACGTATCCTGCACGTTCTACACCGAGCCGCCCGCCAGAGACGTGTCCGAACTGAGGAAGCGTCTCGAAGAACTACAGGACGGGGACAAGGCTCTGGCCGACCGGGCCGAAACCCTGACTGCCCAGTTGAACCTGGCTAAAGGGCTGAGCGCCTCGGCCGCGGAGCATCTGAGCAAGGGCATCGGTTTGGGCAGGTCGCAGGTTGATGATCTGGCCGGGCTGGTCAGCTTCGTGACCTCCCAGATGGACGAGGCGGCCCAGGCTTTGCGGGAGGTAAACGTCCAGCGCCGCAAGCTGAGCCGGGAGATCAACAAGCTCCAGCAGGAGCTCGATCAACTGAAGGCCGCTCAGCCGACGGAGCGCTATGCAGCTAGCGTGGATGTGGAGGTCGTGGAGAAAGGCGACCTGGAACTGGAGATCACTTACGTGGTGAAGGGGGCCAGGTGGCAGCCCCTTTACGACCTGCGCCTGAGCGAAGCGGGGAGTGATGGGGAGCCAGAGCTATCCCTGACCTACCTGGGAGAAGTCAGCCAGCAGACGGGCGAGAATTGGGAGGAGGTAACTCTATCCCTGTCCACCGCCAAACCGGCTCTCAGCGCCATCCTGCCTGAGCTTAAGCCCTGGTACGTGCGTCCTCACGCCCCACCACAACCTATGCTAAGCATGAAAAGGGCAGCCTCCGCAGGTTCAGGGGTCGGTCTGGCAGCTATGGCCCCAGATATGGCGGCGCTCATGGGGGCGGAAATGGAAGAGGCAGAAGGAGCAGTGTTAAGAGAGCCTCCTGCGCCTCCACCCGTCATGGAGGTGGAGGCCGTCACCGCCGAGGTCGAGGACAGCGGCGCGGCCGTGACCTTCAAGATTGGCCGGCCCACCTCTGCGCCCGGCGATGGTTCGCCCTGCAAGACGACGGTGGCTACCCTGCCTCTCCCGCCCAGGCTCGATTACCTGACCGCTCCCAAACTGGTCAGCCAGACCTACCGCCGGGCCACCATTACCAACGACACCGAGTATGTCCTTCTGCCGGGCAGGGCCAACATCTTCCACGAAGGCGAATACATCGGCACCACCGCCCTGAAGAACGTCGCCCCAGGACAGGAGTTCGAGGTCTTTCTGGGGGTGGATGAGCGCCTCAGCGTGGAGCGGGAACTGGTGAAACGCGAGGTGGACAAGAAACTGCTGGGTAACGCCCGTCGCCGCCGCTACGCTTACAGAATAACCGTGCGCAATCACCGCGATAAGGGAGAGAAAGTCACCGTCTTCGACCAGATTCCAGTCTCCGGCCACGAGAACATCAAGGTCAAGACGGAACAGGTAGACCCCGAGCCAACGGAAAAAACAGAGCTGGGCATCCTCAAATGGGAACTAAGCCTGGAACCCAACGAGGAGCAGACCATCCGCTTTGATTTTACCATTGAGCACCCACGAGACATGCAGGTCGTGGGCCTGCTCTGATTTTATGCAAGGAGGTATCCTATAAACAGGAAAGCGACTTCTACCAAACTGCCGACGGAACGTGGTTTTCTCGTCGGCGCGGAGCTAAAGGGCGAGCGCCATGGTTGGAATATGGAAGACTCGCTGGAAGAGCTGGCTCAACTGGCCCACACGGCCGGCATAGAGGTAGTGGGCGAGACTTATCAACGGTTGACCGCTATCAACCCGGCTACCTACATCGGCAAGGGCAAGGTGGGGGAGCTTAAAGAAGATAAGATCGATCTGGAATACGATGTCCTCATCTTCGACGACGAACTCTCGCCCCGCCAGCAACGCAACCTGGAAGAGGCTCTGAACGTCAAGGTTCTGGACCGCACGGCTCTGATCCTGGACGTCTTTGCTCAGCACGCTCGCACGCGGGAAGGCACTCTCCAGGTAGAGTTAGCCCAATATCAGTACCGCCTGCCGCGCCTGACCCGGCGTTGGACCCACCTGTCGCGTCAGATGGTTGGTGGGGCCGGCCGACGAGGAGCCAGCGGCCTCAGGGGAGCGGGGGCCGGCTCCGGCGGGCTGGGGGTCGGGCTGCGGGGACCCGGTGAGACCCAACTGGAAACTGACCGCAGGGAGATCAGGCGACGTATCGCTCAACTCAAAGAAGAGCTGGAACAGGTACGTACCCATCGTCGTCTCCACCGTCGGCAACGTCAGCAGGCCGCTATCCCGGTAGTAGCCATCGTAGGCTACACCAATGCAGGCAAATCAACGCTGCTTAACGCTCTGTCTGGAGCCGATGTCCTGACAGCCGATATGCTCTTTGCCACCCTGGACCCAACCACACGCCGGGTCGCTTTGCCCAGTGGCAAAGAAGTCCTTTTCACCGACACCGTAGGTTTCATCAAGAAACTGCCCGCTACTCTGATAGCCGCTTTCCGGGCCACTCTGGAAGAGATCAACGAGGCCGATCTGCTGCTGCACGTTGTTGACATAACACATAAAGGCGTTTTGGAGCAAAGCCAGGCCGTGGAGGAAACTCTGGAAGAGCTGGAGGCTACCGATAAGCCCACCATGGTGGCTCTCAACAAGATCGACCGCCTGAACGCCCCGGACGCAGTGCAGAACCTGTTGGCCGAGTTCCCTAATAGTGTGGCTATCTCGGCCAGAGAGGGGATAGGTCTGGAAGAACTGCTGACTCGCATCGACGAGATATTTCAGGAGAATATGATCTGCATCACAGCCTACATCCCCTATGCAGAGAGCGAGCTGATAGCCTTCTTCCACCAGCGCGGTGTGGTGGAAGAGGAAAAACACGATGGGCAGGGAAGCACTTTGAGGGGGCGAGTGCCCGCCCGGTTTTTGAAAGCCTTCCAGCGATACCTGGTTTAGGATAGAGAGGTGAGATTGGTGATGGAGGCGTTGCTATCCTTTCTCGAAAAAAGAAGAGGTCTGCCGACTGTAATTGGCGTCCTGCTGATAGTTCTAAATTTTATCGTCCAATTCGTCCCTGGCCTGGGCTTTCTGACCGCCAGCAACCTGTTGTTACACCTGGGCCTGGTTCTGGGTCTGGGAGGCGCCTTGCTCGCCGAATGCCTGTGACCTGTCTTCGGGACTTGACAGGGGAGCGGGGAAGTGGTACAATAGGGTAGGAGCTAAGGTAAGATAATGCACCTTATCTTACAATAATTGCCTCTGGAGGTGTTCCCATGCCCGAACCACTCCCCTGCCCTACCATTGAGCAGGCCATCGAGAAGTACCTGAATGAGCCAGAACTGGACCCTTACGTCCACGAGCAAACCCACAAGACCTATCGCACCGGACTGGCTGCCTTTGCCAGTTTCCTGCCCGCCATTGACCTGTCCCCCACCAGCGCCAGTGACAGGTTGCCCCCTACCGTCCTGCGTGATTTCTACCGCTGGCTTCTGAAGCAGGAACCGGTCCACACCCCCGGCGAGCGCCTTTCTCCTCTCACGGTGAGTACTTATCTGGCGGCTGTTAGTGGTCTGTTACGCTATCTGGAATTACGTTACGCTTCTCAGAGTGTTTTATCCTTTGAGTTGGAGCGGGCCAGGAGCGTATTAGGCCAGGTGGAAACCCCCTATCCACTCCTGAACGTTCCCGAACAAATGCCGCGCATTATCACCTATTATGACAACTTACCATTGCCCGAAGATCTGTCCACCAAACGCGCCCAGAACGAGTATCTCAACATCCTGCGCAACCGGGCCATCATGCACACTCTCTATTCCAGCGCCGGGCGAATCTCGGAGGTGGCGGCTCTCAATCGCGCCGACGTTGAGGAAGGATATCGGGAGGAAACGCTAATCGTGGGCAAAGGCGGAAAAGCGCGGCCCATTTACTTCACGGACGAGGCCAGGGCTACCATCCGCGCTTACCTGGCCGCCCGCCAAGACAACGTCAGCGCCCTGTTCGTCAACCACCATGTCCGTGACCTCAGCAAGCGGGCCCGTCTTTCCAAGAAGTCCATCTGGCAGGTGGTCAAGGAGGCCGGGCGGTCGGTCGGCGTGCCGGAGGTCACACCCCACTACTTTCGGCATTATCGTGGCTCGGTGCTGCTGGAGGCTGGTCTCTCTTTGCCAGAGGTGCAGCAGATTCTAGGTCACGAGAGCATCCAGACCACGCGGCGTATCTACATCCATCTGGACCGCGAAAAGCTCAAGTGGGCCTTCTTCGAGTGCTCTCCCTCCCCTCAAGAGCTGCTCGATGAATTGGAACAGAAAGAGCAGGAAAGAGAAAGCCGCTAACCCCCTGCCCTGCTGCCACTTCCCCTGGCGTCCTGCGCAACCGGCCAGCGTGCGACATGCGGCTCTGGGTTTCTTCTGGGAAGTGACCCTTAAGGTTTCCGAAACCTTGAGGGTCTTCGTTTGTGGTTTAGTGTAGCTCCATGACTACACGAAGGATTGTATTCGTTATGTCAAGAAAACGGGCATGAAGAGCAAACCCTCATGCCTGCGCTCAGATATTTTACAACGCCTGGGTGAGTATGTGCCGCACGTCCTCCTCGCCCAGCGGGCGGGGATTGTGTTTCAGAGAGCCGGAAGGCAGCGACTCAGCGATGATGGTTGGAAAATCTTCCTGACGCACGCCAAATTGAGCCAGGTGCGAAGGGACGTTGATCGCTTCCAGGATGTCCCACACTATTTCGACGGACATGGCGGCGGCCTCCCCCTCACCCATGTCGGACGTATCCACACCCAGCAAGCGGGCCACCGTAGCGTATTTAGCGACGGCATACTCCAGGTTATACTCCATGACGTAGGGCAGGAGCAGGCCGCAGACTGTGCCGTGCGGGATGTGATAGCGCAGCCCCAGGGGGTGAGCCATACCATGTACTCCACCCAGGCGGGCGTTGGTCAAAGCCATACCGGCCAGCAGACTGCCGTAGAGCATGTCGGCCCTGGCTTCTACGTCCTCGCCATCCTCGCAGGCCCGCACCAGGCTGCGTCCGATGCGGGCGGTGGCTTCTGCGGCCAGAGCATCGGTCACTGGCCCGGCCCCGATGGAAACGTAAGCCTCGATAGCCTGGCATAACGCGTCGCCGCCGCTGGAGGCGGTGACGTCGGGCGGCATGGGTATGGTCAATTCGGGGTCGATCAGGGCCAGGCGAGCAAACCAATCGTCGCTACGGATGCTGGCTTTGACCTGGCGTTCCGGGTCAGTCAGCACGGCGTTCTTAGTCACTTCGGCCCCGGTGCCAGCCGTGGTGGGCACCGCTATCCAGGGCAAGACGGTGATCGCCTCCAGGATGTCCCACACCATTGCGGCGGACATGAAGGCCACTTCTTGCTCATCCATACCGGATATGTCCACACTTACAGGACTTTCCAGCGCCCGCCCCTCATGATACTCCTTCACCGTACCGGGCTGCTTCACCAGCCCGGCGATGGCTTTAGCCGCGTCTATGGCGCTACCTCCCCCCAGGCCGATGATAACCTGAATTTCTTCTTTTCGAGCCAATTCAAGGCCACCCTCCACCACCTCCAGGGTAGGCTCGCCCGCCACGGCATCGTAGACCTGCACCTCCAGGCCAGCCTGACGCAGGTAGGTCACGGCCCGATCCAGGATGCCAGACTTGCGCATGGCCGTCCGCCCACAGACAATCATGGCTCGTTGGCCGTAACACTCCGCCGCCCGACCCAACCCGGCGAAGCAGCCCAGGCCGGTAATGATCTCTGTCGGGATATAGAATCTCTTCATCTTCACGCTCCCCTCCTGACTTATTGTTCAGCTTGCTCTATTATATCATGCCTGTTCTTAGTAGACAAGACCGCTGACACGGATTCGGTTCACGGAGAAAGAAAGTTGACACTATAAGGGATGTGTGATATATTAATTATGTACCTCAAAGTAATAGAACCCGCTTCACTATGTCAACCTATGAGGCTACAGTCAGGGTGGGTTGCTCATACTAGCAGGTTGGAGCATAACACGAAAGCCCGCCGGAGACAAGCCAAAGTTCCTTGGCGGGCTTTTTGTTTCTTCAATTTGCCCCCACCACCCTTACCAAGTACATAAAGGAGCAGAGAATATGGAGACAGAGATAGATCTGAGGGCTTATATTGAAGTTATAGTCCGCCATTGGTGGAAGATACTCGCTCTATTCCTGATTGCGGCTATTACAGCTTATCTGGTCAGCCTGACCCTCCCGCCCGTGTATGAGGCCAAAGCTCTGGTCGCTATCATCAAAGCCAAATCGGAGGTCAAATTTGAACCTAAATTCGAGACCATTTCCGAACAAGGGTTTTCAGATGCGCTGGAAGCCTCACGCCGCCAAACCTTGATGGGGTTGGTTGCAAACGGGTCTATCGCCCAGGAGGTGAGCGAGGAGCTAAGAGATGTGTTGGATGAGGGGGAGAGGGTCCCTTCTATCTTATTAGACAGTGTGAAAGGCAAAGTCGGAGGGGATGGAGAGGGTAAAGCGGCTTCAAGCGATGTGATAGTAATCTCCGCCAAGTCTAATGACCCGCAGAAAGCGACGATGGTGGCTAACGCCTGGGCTAAAGCTTACGAACGTTATATAAATGACATTTACACCCAGGCGTCTCCCGCCTACTCTGAATCTCTAGAATCGGAGTTGGAGGAAGCAAAGCAAGATTATGAGGAAGCTCAAGCCACCTGGGAAGCATTTATTGCTGAAAACAGGGTAGATGAGCTTAACCGCCTTACCGCGGAAAAGCAAGCTATAATAGCTTGCTTCCAGGAGGGTAAGCAAACGGCTCTGAATGCAGCGATTGAGGAGCGGGTGGAGACCCAGCGACAGATTATAGCTGCTTATCTTGCCGCCCAGAGTGCCAACAGGCTCCTGGCCTTTAACAAGGAGCAAGAGGGCTTGCGAAATTTGGCCTCCGCTTATATAGATGCCCGTAATAAGGATAGAACCCAGGTTTTTCAAAAGCAAGAAGAAGCCTTCCTGGAGAAATTGGGGGCTTATTATGGCACCAAGCATAAGTTAGAACGTCTCCTCGAAGATGCTAAAGC
Organism: Anaerolineae bacterium; assembly: GCA_034417895.1. Lineage (GTDB taxonomy): Bacteria > Chloroflexota > Anaerolineae > CAZYHC01 > CAZYHC01 > DAOULT01. The sequence continues at coordinate 24,001 of DAOULT010000004.1, forward strand.
TATGAAGAAGCAGATAGCCGAAGGTGGGAAGGGAGCCGCGCTTACTAACGGTCTGGCGGTGGTGCTCCTGAAAGCCCAGGTCTTTGCTACTTCTACCGAGCTGCCCGGCTCCCTCCAAATTCAGGTAGATGCGATACCTGATCCTGATTCTGAAGCGTTGGTGAGAGACCTGGATACTCTTATAACTACTATTGAAGGGCGGTTAAGAGACCTGGAGGAGAGGATTCAAGCTTCCTCTGAAGAACTCATTTCTGGGAAGGGTTATAATTTCTACACTTTCCCTGTTACGGATAGCGCAACCCTTGAATTCCAAAAAACTTTCCCTGCTCTGTTTAAGGAGGGTGAATTGGCTGCTTTAAGCGCGGAGATTCCGCTTGATAATCCACTGATGGTTAACGCTCAAGAAGCCTTCCAAGAGCTATTACAAATGGCAGGGCTGGAGACCTTACCTAAATATACTGCCGAAGCCTCCGAATTGAATAAAACTTTGGATGAACTTCAAGATGAAATGCGTGTTTTACAATCCAAATTGGAGCAGGAGGAAGCCACAAAGAAGGAGTTAGAGCAGGACCGAGATTTGGCCTGGGATACATTTACTACATTACAACGCAAAGTCGCTGAGATTCGCCTGGTAGCCAACGTGCCCGGTACGGAGGTGCGCTTTGCTGCTCCCGCCTTGCCACCACGCAAGCCAATTTCCCCTAACAGAGGCAAGAACACGATTTTAGGGGCAGGCATAGGCTTGATCCTGGGAGTGCTGGGGGCTTTCCTCATTGAATATATTGCAAGGCTTGACACCACAAGGGATATGTGATATATTACCGCTTGTTAAATAAATCGTAGAGGGCCTTTAGCCGGCGGGAGAGACTCACAAAGAGCACCGAAGGGGCAAGCCCGTCGAACGTCCCCCGTCCGAGGGCGAAACTCTCAGGTAAAAGGACCGTTGGTGATGGCCGTCCTGGAAAGTCAAGGATGACACCGAAGGGGCAATCCTAACTCGGCGACTGCTGAGGGAGGGGAAATCTCTCAGGTACAGACGACAGGGAGGCGCGGGGAAGTGTAATGTCGCGTGCCTCCTTATTTTATTGCTGTCTCGTTCGTTCAATTTTCACGTTCGTTGTTGTTGTCCGTGCCCTCTGGGGCTTGAATTGGGGACATCGAACTGAGTTTAGAAAATTAAATTAAAGGAGAGGAGTAATTATGAAAGTAGACAAGGACTGCCGTTACACTGAGACCCACGAATGGGTGCGCGTCGAGGGAGACGAGGCTACAGCAGGAATCACCGACTTTGCCCAGGAACAGTTGAGCGACATCGTCTTCGTGGAACTACCCGAGGTGGGTGACGAGTTCGAGCAGGGCGAGGTCTTCGCCACCGTGGAGTCGGTGAAAGCTGCCTCTGACTGCTACCTGCCCCTCGGCGGCGAGATCGCTGAGATCAACGAGGAACTGGAGAGCGCTCCCCAACTGGTCAACGAGGACCCGTATGGAGCAGCCTGGTTCGTCAGGTTCAGAGCCAGCGACCTCTCGGAGCTAGACAGCCTGATGGATCCGCAGGCTTACGAGAAACACTGCGCCGAGGAGCTGGAGAAGGGAGAGCATTAAAAATGTCCTACGTTCCCCACAGCGATGCCGAGAGATCGGCAATGCTGGCGGAGATCGGGGTGGGGTCTATCGACGACCTCTTTGTGGATGTCCCACAGGCGGTGCGCTATCCTGAAGTAAAGCTGCCCCAACCTCTCTCGGAGATGGAAATCCTCCGCGAGCTTCAGGCCTTGAGCGAGAAGAACGCCGACTTGAACCACCACGCCTGTTTTCTGGGAGCAGGAGCCTATCGGCACTTCGTGCCCAGCGTGGTCGGCCACATCATCGGTCGCTCGGAGTTCTACACCGCCTATACCCCCTACCAGCCCGAGGTCAGCCAGGGTACCTTGCAGACCATCTTCGAGTACCAGAGCATGATCTGCGCTCTGACGGGCATGGAAGTGGCTAACGCCTCTCACTACGACGGGGCCACCTCGATGGCCGAAGCGGTGATCATGGCCGTCAACGTGGCCCGCCTCAAGCGCAAAAAGGTCATCCTGTCCCCGACCATCCACCCTGAATACCGCCAGACAGTCCGTACTTACACCCAGGGCATGGGCCTGAACGTAGTCGGCGACGAGAACTACGGATTACAGGCCATGCTCGATTTTGAGGTCACGGCCCTCAAGGAGCTTATTGACCAGGATACGGCCTGCCTGATCGTGCAGAACCCCGACTTCCTGGGTCGCCTGGAGAGTCCGACTGCCTTGAACGAGTTAGCAGAAGCGGCGCATCAAGCCGGGGCCCTGTTCGTGGTCAGCGTCGATTCTATCTCCCTGGGCCTGTTCGCGCCCCCCGGCCAGTACGGAGCCGATATCGTGATCGGCGAAGGGCAGGCCATGGGCAACCCCCTGAACTTCGGCGGCCCTTACCTGGGGTTCTTCGCTTGCAGGCAAAAATATATGCGTAAGATGGCCGGCCGTCTGATCGGCCAGACGACGGACACCGAAGGACGGCGCGGCTTCGTGATGGTGCTGGCTACCCGCGAGCAGCACATCCGTCGCGAAAAGGCTACTTCCAACATCTGCACCAACCAGGCCCTTTGCGCCCTGGCCGCCGGCGCTTACCTGGCCGCCCTGGGACGCTGCGGCCTGCGGCAGGTGGCCGAACTGTGTTACCACAAGGCTCACTACGCCGCTGCCCAGATCGACGCTCTGCCCGGTTTTGAGTTGGTGGGAGTGGAAGATAAGCCGTTTTTCAAAGAATTCGTGATACGATGCCCCAGGCCGGTGAGCGAGATCAACAAAAAACTCCTGGAGGAGTGGCGCATCGTGGGCGGCTACGACCTGGGTGAGAATTGTGTGCTGCTGTGCGTGACGGAGATGAACACCAAAGACGAAATCGACTGCCTGGTGGCAGGTTTGCAGGAGGTGGGATCGTGATAAGAGAAAAACTGATCCACGAAATAAGCTCGCCGGGGCGTTGCGGCATCTTCCTGCCAGAGTGCGATGTGCCCGAAACGGAGTTACCTTCTGACTTCCTGCGAGATGACCTGCCCCTGCCCGAAGTGAGCGAGGTCGATCTGGTCCGTCATTACGTGCGGCTCAGCCAGCTTAACTGGGGTGTAGACCTGGGGTTTTACCCCCTAGGCTCGTGTACCATGAAATACAACCCCAAGGTCAACGAGGAGGCGGCCAGACTGCCCGGCTTCGTCCAGACTCATCCCTATCAAGATCATTGCGCGGCGCAGGGCAATCTGCAACTGATGTACGAGCTCCAGGAGTTCCTGAAGGAGCTGGGCGGCTTTGAAGCGGTTAGTCTCCAACCGGCGGCCGGCGCGCACGGCGAGTTCACCGGCATCCTGATGATGCGCGCCTATCACCTGGAGCGGGGCGATACCCAACGCACCAAAATCCTGATCCCGGATTCGGCCCACGGCACCAACCCGGCCTCTACCACCATGAGCGGCTTCCAGATGGTGAAGCTGAAATCCGACGAGCGGGGCAACGTCGATCTGGAAGACCTGAGCGCCAATTGCGACCAGACGGTGGCCGGCATGATGCTGACCAACCCCAACACTCTGGGCCTCTTCGACGAGAACATGCTGGACATCTCCCGCCTGGTGCACGAGCGCGGGGGCCTGATGTACGGGGACGGGGCCAACTTCAACGCCATCATGGGCATCGCCAGGCCGGCTGATCTGGGCTTCGACGTGCTGCATTACAATCTGCATAAGACGTTCTCCACCCCTCACGGCGGAGGCGGGCCTGGGTCCGGGCCGGTAGGAGCAGGGGAGAAGCTGGCCCGCTACCTGCCCGGGCCTATCGTGGTCAAGGATTGTTCAGACCTGACAGGTTTTCAAAACCTGTCAGGTCTAGACTGTTACCACCTGGCTATGCCGGAGGCTTCCATCGGTCGCATGAAGTCTTTCTACGGCAACTTCGGAGTGATGATCAGGGCCTACACTTACATCAGGATGCTGGGAGCCACTGGGCTGAAGGCCGCCAGCCAGGACGCCGTCCTGAACGCCAACTACCTCCAGGCCAGGTTGAAGAAGGTCTACCCCGTCTCTCACGACCGGGTTTGTATGCACGAGTTCGTGCTGGAAGGCCATCTGAAAGACGCGCCCGACGTCCACGCCCTGGACATCGCCAAACGGCTCATCGATTACGGCTTTCATCCGCCCACCAACTACTTCCCGCTCATCGTCCCGGAGGCGCTCATGATCGAACCCAACGAGACGGAAAGCAAAGAAACGCTGGATGACTTCGCGGAAGCCCTGACCAAAATCGCAGAAGAGGCCAGAACCAATCCCGATTTGCTGCACCGCGCCCCACACGCC
>DAOULT010000005.1:0-6478 GCA_034417895.1 Anaerolineae bacterium
CCCCAACCCTTAACCCCCAAGCACAAAGCCCGGACCGCCCTCCCCGGCGGTCCGGGCCAACTTGACAACAAGCCCAACAAGTGCTATACTCAACTTACTACTTCCCCCAAGAGGCTAAAAATGTCCCGTCAGTTCCTTACTCCCGACGAAATTGCTAAATCGACCGGCTATCACATCGAATCGGTCAGGCGCATTTTGCGTAACCACCGCCCTCCCATTCCCAAACCTCGCCGCACTGCCCGATGGCGCATCCCCTTCGACCTTGCCGAGAAACTTTTCGGCATCTCCGAAGAGCAGGCTATCTGCGCTATCCTTCTCGTTCAGGAGGCCAACGACGCCAAACTGTCCCAGACCCTCAAAGCGGCCAAATCCCCAGAACCGCCAGAATGATCCTCACTACCAGCAACGCCGCTCCCACCAGAACGATGGCCGCGAACACATCGCCCTGGCCGCGCATTCTTGGATGTCTCGGAAAATTGCCTCTTGACATTTCTCCCAACCTGGGGTACAATTAAAGAAACTCTGGAGATTGACTATGACGACTCTGTGGGACGATCTTCCCGAATACCTATCGGTCGAGCAAGTTGCCGACGCCCTTCAAGTCTCCACATCTCACATTCACCGCCTGATCCGAATCGGCGCTCTGCCCGCTATTAAACTCGGCGAAGGTCTTACCTCTCCATACCGGATCCAAAAGTCCGATCTCCTTTACTACCTCTCTCAAAAGAGCGTGGCCGACTCCGACTAAGCCAGCCACGCCCACACCCCGGCTGTACAGAGCCGGGCACCCAGCCGGGTGAAGCGCGCACTTTAAGAACCAAATACACCCGACCAGGCCAGGTGAGCCGTGAAGGACTCGAACCTTCGACACCCTGCTTAAAAGGCAGGTGCTCTACCTGGCTGAGCTAACGGCCCACTCAGGTAGAGTATAGCACAGGATTACTGCTCTGTCAAATAGAGGGACGATAATAACCAAGATGTTATACGATGTGATTGTGGTGGGTGCCGGCCACGCCGGCATCGAGGCGGCCCTGGCTGCGGCCCGGCTGGGCTGCCGGACACTGCTTTTGACCATGAATCTCGATCTTATCGCCCAGATGTCTTGTAATCCGGCCATCGGGGGGCCGGCTAAGGGCCATCTGGTGCGGGAGATCGACGCGTTGGGCGGCGAGATGGGGCGGGCTATCGACCGCACTTTCATCCAGATACGGCTTTTGAACCCCTCCAAGGGACCCGCGGTCCAGGCTCTGCGCGCCCAGGCTGACAAAAGGCTCTATTCATTGAGCATGAAATACGCTCTGGAACACACCCCTAACCTGCACCTCAAACAGGCCCTTGTGGAGCGTCTGCTGGTGGAGGGCGACCGGGTGCAGGGGGTAGAGACCAGGGTGGGCCGCATCTATCGGGGACGAACGGTAATCCTGACCACAGGCACTTTCCTGGCCGGCCGCATCCTGACCGGGGAACACAGCTATGAGGCCGGCCGGGCCGGTGAGTTTCCGGCGCGTGGCCTGTCTGCCTGTTTACGAGGGTTAGGCTTCACCCTGGGACGCCTCCAGACCAATACCCCGCCTCGCATCGACGCCAGGACCATCGACTTTTCTAAAACCGAACCACAACCGGGCAGCGAAAGGCCGTTATACTTCGGCTTCTACTACGACGACGATGATAGCCCACAGCCGATGCCCATAATCGGTCACTTGCGGCCCAACCCGGTTTATCCCATTCCCCGGCGGAGCGCATGGCGGCCTCAACTGCCCTGCTACCTGGTGGAGACTAACGATCAGACCCACAGTATCGTGCGGGCCAATCTGCACCGTTCGCCCATCGCTCCGGGAGCTATCGAGGCGGTCGGGCCTCGCTACTGTCCCTCCTTTGAGGAGAAGATCGTCCGTTTTGCCCACAAGTCGTCGCACCACATTTTTCTGGAGCCGGAGGGATGGCTTACGGGCGAGGTTTACGTCCAGGGCTTTTTCACCGGCCTGCCGGAAGAGGTGCAGCTAGAGATGTTGCACACCATCCCCGCTCTGAGAGAGGCCGAGATCATGCGCCCCGGCTACGCCATCGAGTACGATTTTGCGCCTCCCAGCCAGTTGACGGCCTGGCTGGAGACCAGGCGAGTGGAGGGGCTTTTCCACGCCGGCCAGATCAACGGCACCTCTGGTTATGAAGAAGCGGCGGCCCAGGGACTTATGGCCGGCCTCAACGCCGCTCGCCAGGTGCAGGGCCAGCCGCCCATCGTTTTGGGCCGCGATCAGGCTTACCTCGGGGTGCTCATCGACGATCTGGTGACCAAGGAAATCGACGAGCCTTATCGGATGCTGACCTCGCGGGCCGAGTATCGGCTTTTGTTGCGTCAGGACAACGCTGACCTGCGGCTTTCGCCCCTGGGTTACGAGATAGGGCTGATCGGACGGGAAAGATACCAGGCGGTGGAGAGGAAACAGACCATGATCGACCAGGAGCTAGAGCGTCTGGCAGGCATCTGGCTCGGCCCCCGGCAGGAGATCAACGAGAAACTGGGTGCTTCTGGATTTCCTCCTCTGACCGATGGCCTCAACGTCCTCCAGTTCCTCCGGCGGCCAGGGGTGCCCTACGCTCTGATCGAGGCCCTAAGCCCCGGCACCCATCCTCTGCCTCCAGATGTCGTGGAGCAGGTCACCATTGAGGCCAAATACGCCGGTTACATCGAGAGGCAACTGGGCGAGATCGAACGGGTCAAGCGCCTGGAGAAGCGGGCCATCCCCCCTGACTTTGACTACGAAAATATGATCGGTCTATGCAACGCAGCGCGGGAACAACTCATCAAGTTCCAGCCGGCTACGATAGGGCAGGCTTCTCGGCTCCAGGGCGTCAATCCGGCTGATGTTTCTGTCTTATTGATCTATCTGGAGCAGACCTGACAGGTCTCTAAGACCTGTCAGGTCTACCACCAAACCACAATTGTAATAAAGGAGATAACAAACGATGTTGAAAGCGGACGTGGCCGTTATCGGTGGTGGACCGGGAGGATACGTGACCGCTCTACGGGCCGAACAACTGGGAGCGCAGGTCATCCTGATCGAGAAGGACAGGGTGGGAGGGGTGTGCCTGAACTGGGGTTGCATCCCCACCAAGGCCCTCCTGCACAGCGCCGAGGTGTTGAAGACGGTGCGGGAAGCAGCCACCTATGGCGTGATGGCAGGGGAGCCGCGGCTGGATTGGGCTGCGGCTCAGGCCCGCAAGCAGGAGGTAGTGGACCAACTGGTGAGGGGCGTGGAAATGCTTCTGGAGCGGGCCGGCATAGTCGTGCTGAAAGGTCAGGCCCGTTTCCTTTCACCCCGGACGATAGAAGTTGAGCTGGATGATCGAAAAGAGCGCCTTGAAGCCAGGAACGTCATCGCGGCTACTGGCTCAGTGCCCATCGAGTTGCCCATCCCCGGCCTGCACCAGCCGGGCGTTATAGATAGCAGCGGGGCACTCTCCCTGGACGAGTTGCCGGACAGCCTCCTGATCATCGGCGGAGGAGCGATAGGTGTGGAGTTTGCCTCCCTGTTCAACGCCCTGGGAGTCAAAGTCGTCGTGGTGGAGATGTTATCCCGCCTGGTGCCGACCGCCGATCATCACCTCGGCGGGGCCCTGGAATGGGCGCTGAACGAGAGGGGAGTGGCGATCTACACCGAGGCCCAGGTGACGGCCATCGAGGACGCGGGCGGGAAGCTGGTATCTACTGTGGCCGCTTCGGACGGCGAGCAGAAAATCGAGACCGAAAAAGTGCTTCTGGCCGTAGGCCGAAGGCCCAATGTGGAAAATCTGGGTCTGGAAGCGGCTGGCGTCCGTTACGATAAAAGAAAGGGCATCGCTGTGGACGACGGGATGCGTACCAACGTGCCGGGCCTCTACGCCATAGGCGACGTGGTGGGCGGGGCGATGCTGGCCCACGTGGCCTCCAAAGAGGGCGTGGTGGCCGCCGAGAACGCCCTGGGGCTGGACAGCCACATGGATTACAAGGTGGTACCCAACTGTATCTTCTCCGACCCGGAAGCGGCCAGCGTGGGACTCAGCGAGGAAGAGGCCCAGACCCAGGGCTACCAGGTCAAGATCGGACGTTTCCCCTTCAACGGCAATGGCAAAGCTCTCATCCAGGGTCAGCCGGAGGGTTTCGTCAAGGTGGTGGCCGAAGCCCAGTACGGCGAAATCCTGGGCCTGCACGTGGTCGGTGCTCACGCCAGCGACCTGATCCTGGAAGGCGGTCTGGCCCTGACGATGGAAGCCACCCTGGACGAGATCGAGGCCACCATCCACGCCCATCCCACCCTGGGCGAAGCGCTGGCCGAGGCCGTGCTGAACGCGGAGGGACGGGCCATCCACCTGCCCAAATGAGCAGGCTACAGGAGGTCAGCTATGGCTACCCGAACTTTATCTATTCAAGAAGCAACGAAAGATATAGCAACTGTTCTTAAGCAAGTTGAAGATGATGACAACACCATTGTTTTCATCATTGAGGGTGATGAAATCAGGGTAGTGCTGCTAAGCCCTGAAGGCTATCAGGCTCTCGTTGGCCCTGCTTCCTTGCAGCAAGCGATTGAGCAGTTGAGGGCTATGGGTTTGACCGGAGATGAGAATTTCAACGACGTTTTTCCCAGGCTGCGAGAGCTTTTTCCCTGGATTGAGATACTGGAGAAGCAGCACCGGCAAGAATGCGTGGACGAAATCCTTTCCACCTGGCGACAGTTCAGGGCAACTGGCGACCGTTGGCCTCTGAGGGAGGCTCTGGAAGGCTGGGAGGCCACGGCTGAAGTAGAGTCTGATCCTGAATTGGTTGATTATTTGACGAGGCCGCGAAACCAAAAAGAACACATCCCCTGGGAGGAAGTGCGTGCCCGGCTATACGGTGATACTGATGACGAAGAGGGCTGAAAAAGGGCTGCGTAGCTTCCCACGAGCCAGTCAAAAGAAGGTCCAACAGATAATCGATGAGTATTTGGCCCAGACACCTCTCAAATCGATCCCCGGTAAGACGAAAAGGCTCAGGGGCAGGTTGGCGAATTTCATTCAGTACGACATCAGTTATAAAGAACGCCTTCGCTACGAAGTGGATAGGGAACACATGACTGTATATGTGGACTACATTGGACCGCATCCATGATCTTTACTGTGTTGGGGTGAAGCCACGTGAGAAGGGAAGATGGTGAACCGGCATGGCGGCATGAATGAAGAAGAAAAAAGCGTCATTGTTTTGGACGCCCACGGGCAGAGGCTATCGCCCACGACTTTGGAGAAAGCGCGTAAACTGCTGGCTCAAGGCCAGGCCACCCTGGTCAGCCAGGCACCTTTTACCATCCAGTTGCCGTATGCCGTCGAGCTGCCGCCCGCCCCAGAACCGCCCAGGAAAGCGGGCGAAGGGAAACGTCTTCTGTTGCACGTCTGCTGCGGCCCGTGCAGCACCTACACCATCGAGCGGCTGCGGGAGGAAGATTTTCAGGTCACGGGCTTCTGGTACAATCCGAACATCCATCCCTGGCAGGAGCACGAGCGACGACGGGAGAGCCTGGCCCACTACGCCGCAGCGGTAAGCTTGCCCATGATCTGGCCCGAACGGTACGAGATGCCCTTGTACCTGCGGGCCGTGAGCGGCCACGAACGGTTTGGGGAGCGATGCGCCATCTGTTATCGGCTGCGCCTGGAGAGAACCGCCCAGGTGGCCGCCGAGAGTGGCTGCCAGGCCATGACCACCACCCTCCTCATCAGCATCCACCAGGACCAGGAGGCAATCCGTCGCATCGGGGAGGAGGCGGCGGATGAGCATGGCCTGGAATTCTACTTTGAGAATTTCCGGCGGGGGTGGTCGGAGCGGGGCCGCCTGATACGAAAACACGATCTTTACCGCCAGCAGTACTGTGGCTGCCTCTACAGCGAGTGGGAACGCTATAACAGGCAGAACATCGATACCATTCTGCCTGAGATATAGCACAGGTGAGAGGGACGGAAAAATGAACGAGATGTTTGATCTGGGAAGTATAGGCCGCCTCATGCTGTTGATCGGCGGCCTGATCTTCGTCGTCGGCCTGATTCTGACCCTGGGGGGCAAAGTGCCCTTTTTGGGGCGTTTGCCGGGCGACGTGCGCATCCAGCGAGAAGGGTTTTCGTGTTATTTCCCCATCGTCACTTCTATTGTGCTCAGTATTCTGCTCTCCATTATCTTAAACGTCATCCTCCGCCTGCTCAACAAGTGAAAAAGTGACGGCACTCCAACTTTCCCCCTGGTCTAAAGGCTATCACGCTTGTGGTTACATTATTTGCTCATTATAATGGGCAGGTACATTGTTCTAATTCTATACTCTGCCGCCTCTTCACCCCAGAAACCGCCGCCCAAAGTGTAACTTCCGCCGTAAAGTTTCCCCGCCTCGTGCTGGCCGACCGTCCCGCTCAGGGTGTAGCTCCCGCCGCTGCTGGAAGTTGTGCCTCCGCCGTCCACCGTCCACCAGGAAAGCTCATA
>DAOULT010000006.1:0-7999 GCA_034417895.1 Anaerolineae bacterium
GGATAATATTCATAGGCCCTCACCTCGTGGGTTGGAGATCGATTTTTCTTACTTTACCACGAGGTGGGCCTTTTGGCTACTTCGGCTGAGCCCCAAATTCGAGCCACACTTTCTGCAACCGAGTACAAAGCGGATTGAGTTGAAAAAAGTGGACTTCTATGTTATAATTAATAACCAGATTATCAATTTAAGCAAGGAGGAGAACCATGCAACCCCTAGCTACCCCCGAGGGAATTTTCAACGCCTGTTACGATTTCGTCAAAACCAGAGTGCTGAACACAGGCATCGAACTGGAGGTTTTCACCCACATTGCCAATGGCCGAGATAGGGTTGAGGATTTGGCGGCGGCCCTGGAGGCGGACCCGGAAAAACTGCAAATCCTGTTAGACGCTCTGTGTGGGATGGACTTCCTGTCCAAACGTGAGGGGAGATACACCCTCGTTCCCGCCTCCGAAACCTTCCTGGTCAAAGGCAAACCGGCCTACCAGGGAGACTTTTTTGAGCAACTGGAGGTGATATGGGAGCCAGTGGCGAACTTAACCCAGACGGTTAAAACGGGCCAGCCCCACGTGGCTTCCGATGTGGAAGAAACCAGCCCGGATTTCTTCATCCACATGGTAGAAGGCATCTTCGCTTTCAGCTATCCGGCGGCCCAGCTCGTGGGGCGACGTTTAGGTCTCGGCGAAACCTGGCGCGGGCTGGAGATTCTGGACGTGGCCGCTGGTTCGGGCGTCTGGGGGTTGGGCTTCGCCTCCCTGGACCCGACCTCCAGGGTAACGGCCATAGACTGGCCCAAAATCCTGGACAAGGTCATGAAAAAGTACGTGGCCCGCCTGGGCCTGGCAGAGCAATTCAGCTACATACCCGGCAATCTGCGCCAGTTAGATTTCGGCCAGGAGAAATACGACCTGGTCATGGCGGGCTATATTTGCTGTAGTGAGGGCCAGGAAGCCTCCCAAGACCTGCTGGCTAAATGCTATCGCGCTCTGAAGAGCGGCGGCAGGCTGGTCATCGCCGATTTCCTGCCGGACGATGAGCGGAAAGAAGCCGTTTTTCCCCTGATCCTGGCCGTCGTTCTGGCGTGCGGGGCGACTCATGGGAACGCTTTCACCCTGGCCGAATACCGCCGCTGGCTTACTGAGATTGGGTTCAAAAAGATAGAAACTCTGGAGACTCCCACCCCTTCTCCTTTGATTGTGGCTGTCAAATAGCATCCCTCTTACAGTGCTCTCCGAGGACGAAAGGTCTATCTTCAATAGCTGTCAGGCAAGGAGGTCAAAGTGGGTTACGAAGTCAAAATGGGCGAGGATGGCATCCTGCGCACGCGACAATGGGGCGATCTAAGCGATGAAGAAGCTATAGATTACATGCGGGCGGTGCACAAACACTTTGAGCCGGCGACGGAGCAGATCAATGTCCTCGTGGATGGTCGTGAGCTGGGGAAAATCTCTTCCCGAGCGCGCCGCATTCTCGCCAGTCTGGCCGATCACCGGAGCGCGGGCCGGGTAGCTGTGCTGGGCGTCAGTCCCTACATTGCCGCTCTGATCACCTTCATTAACAAGCTCACGGGGAAAACCAACACCCGCTTCTTCCGTAATGAGGAAGAGGCTCTGGCCTACGTGCGGGAAGAGGATGGATGACGACCGCCCTGGCTACAAGCAGCACGTGGATGGGCGACTGGAAGACTTGTTGATGTCGCGCTCAATATTATGGACGCGTCTCCGGTCCCAGGAGGCTTGTCCTCGACCGGGAAACAGGGTATAATAATGGTCAGGAACGGCTATACCGTCTGGCCTGGAGGTGAGTGAGATGAGCGAAATGACCGCTTTGCCCCCGGTGCTGATCGAGGAACGGATGACGCACGAGGAATACATGGAGTTCTGCGACGAGGACACCAAGGCCGATCTCATCGACGGAGTGTTGATTGTGCAATCGCCCGCCTCTACTGCTCACGAAAGATTATTCCGGTTCTTGTTGCAGGTGCTCGGTATCTACGTTGCCCGAAAAGGGTTGGGGGAGGTGCTGGGTTCGCACATGGCGGTGCGGCTGGCGAGCGGCCACACTTACGAGCCTGACCTGCTGTTCGTGGCCCGTGAGCGAGCGCACATCATCGGCGAAGACTACGTCGATGGCGCGCCGGACCTGGTGGTGGAAATCCTGTCGGCCAGCACCTACCGTTATGATACCGGTCCCAAGCGGGCCGGCTACGAACAGGCCGGGGCGCGCGAGCTGTGGCTGATAGACCCATACGGCTCAACGGGAACGCAGGTGTTGCGGCGAGACGAGGCCACGGGGACTTTCCTTACAATTGAGCCGGAGGGCGAACCAGGAGAGCACATTTATCGCTCGGCAGTGGTCGAGGGCCTGTGGTTGCGACAGTCGTGGTTGTGGCCCCCGGAGGGGCGGTTCCCTGATATCCTCGACGTATTGCGGGAGCTAGGGTGTCTGTGAGATTTGCTCCTGGTTGATTGATCCAAGAAAGTGCAGCAAATCCTGCCCTTTCGGGGCGGTTTTTTTATTTGGTAATAGGAGGCAATTGAACTGTGTTAGACCCAAAATTCATCCGCGAGAATCCAACTCTGGTGCGTGAGGCCCTGGTGAAACTGAACACCGACGCCCCTATCGACGAGATACTGGAACTGGACGAAGAACGGCGCAACCTGCTGCAAGAATTGGAGAGCCTGCGGGCCAGACGTAACGCCGTCTCTAAGGATATCGGGCGCATGAAGGACGATCGCGAGCGTCAGGCGCTCATTGAGGAGATGCGGGAGGTAGGCGAGCGCATCAAAGGGCTGGAAGGGCGGGTTCGCCAGGTAGAGGAGCGTCTGCAAGACTGTCTGCTGCGGGTGCCCAACCTGCCCCACGAAAGCGTCCCCCTCGGCCCCGACGAGAGCGCCAACGTGGTGGTGCGCCGCGAAGGCCAGCCCCGTGACTTCGATTTCGAACCGCTGCCCCACTGGGACCTGGGCGAGACTCTAGGCCTCATTGACTTTGAGCGGGGCGTGAAACTGTCGGGAACGCGTTTTTACGTCCTCAAGGGGCTGGCCGCCAGGCTCCAGCGGGCGCTCATCACCTGGATGATCGATCTGCACACCACAGAGCACGGCTACACCGAGATCTATCCCCCCACTATCGTCAAGAGAGAATGTCTGGTAGGAGCAGGGCAGTTGCCGAAATTCGACGACAACCTGTATCGCGATGCGGAAGACGATATGTGGCTCATCCCCACCGCCGAAGTGCCGCTCACCAATCTGCATCGCGATGAGATTCTGGAGCGGGAAGCGCTGCCCCTGAAATACGTGGCCTATACGCCCTGCTTCCGGCGGGAGAAGATGTCGGCCGGACGCGAGACGCGGGGCCTCAAGCGGGGCCATCAATTCGACAAGGTGGAGATGTACAAGTTTACCGCTCCGGAAACCTCGTATGAGGAACTGGAGCAACTGGTGGATAACGCCGAGGATGTCTGCCGAGGGCTGAATATCCCCCACCGTGTGGTGCAGATGTGCAGCGGCGATCTGGGTTTCTCTGCCGCCAAGAAATACGACGTGGAGATGTGGGCCCCCGGCATAAGGGAATGGCTGGAAGTTAGTTCCTGTTCCAACTGCGAGGATTTTCAGGCTCGGCGAGCCAACGTCCGGTACCGGCCCGAACCAGGAGCCAAACCGGAGTTTGTCCACACCCTCAACGGTTCCGGCCTGGCCCTGCCCAGAGTGGTGATCGCCATTATGGAAAACTATCAACAGGCCGATGGCTCCATCATCGTGCCGCAGGTGTTGCGCTCCTACATGGGAGGGATAGAGGTCATTCGCTGACCCTGGGAAAAGCTTCGCCACAGTACAGAAGCGGCCAGAGCCAGGGCCAGCAGCCAAACCAGAGACCAGGCCAGCGGCAGCTTGAAAATACTCAGGTCGAGCGGCCAGCCCTCCAGGATGAGCCGCCCATGCCCGATGAGCGGCGAATAGCGGGCCACAAAGAGTATCTTGTGCTCGTCGTTCACCAGCAGCATGTACTGGTTAAAATCGATCAGGACGCCCAGAAGTTGCACGGCCACGCCCAGGGCGGCCAGAACGACGAGCGCCCCACGTATTCTGGCCCCTGCCGACCACAATGCGCCCAGAGGTAAAATCAGGAAGGGCAGGACAGGCCCCAAAAAACGCGGCCCCCACGACCATCCCCCGTGCCAGGTCCACCACCCGGCGTGAAAGAACAGGTAGGCCAGGGCCAGGCCAGCAAATAGCACGGCCTCGCCTTTACGATCCGCCCTGAAGAGACGCGCCAGGGCCAGCGGGCTGAGGAGGGTCAAAGGAGCGAACAGGAACAGGCTCTTGCCCGGACTGAACAGCAGACCGTAAAGCCCTACCAGGAAAGGCGTGCTCCACGACTCACCGGCGTAAGCGGCCAGCAGCCCGCCGAAAGCGCGATAGTTGTAGAGGAAATGGATAGCCAGAAAAAAGACGACCGGGGCCAGGAAAAGGGCCACCGCCCGCACTACCTTCGAGCGGCGGACGTACAGGAGATAGCCCACCAGCAGAGGCAGAACGATCAGGCTGGAGAGCCGGGTCAGCAGGGCATAGCCAAAAGCGCCCCCGGCGACCAGCAGCCAGCCCGACCCCGCCTGCTCCTGGCGGCGATAGAGGCCGTAAACCGCCGTCAGCAGGCAGAGGGTGGTCAACGGCTCGCTGAAGTAAAATTTAGCGTAGGGCCAGGCCATCGTCCCCAAACCGTAGGCCAGGGCCAGCCCCACGCCTATAGCCCGCGAACGGTATAGCCTGCCAGCGAACAGGGCCAGCAGCGCGCCGGTCAGAGCCGTGACAAACTGGTTGAGGAGCGAGACGCAGAAACGGATCACGGCCCCGTAATCGGCCCCAGGCCGTAAGGCCGCCACCCCCTTGCCCAGCAGGTAAAAGGGAATGGCTGCCACAGGTTGCCCCAGGCCGTAACGGCTGTAACACTTGCCGTCCGGGCCACGCAGGGCCGAAGGCAGGTCCTCGGCGCAGGGGATCGACAGCCGCCCCTTATCGACGATGGCCCAGGTGAGGCGCAGCATGGTCTCGCCGTCGGTGGAGTAGAAGCCCTCTCCCCTGCTCAACAGATAGAGAGCCAGAAAAAAGAGGAACGTCCACCACACGAGTTTTTTATCCATCGCGCCCTACCTCGATCTCTCCTATTTGAATTTTTGTCAAAGGAAACAATACAGCGTTCTTCAACACTCTATAAATTCTTGACACTCATCGTCACTTGTGGTATCATTCTAGCATGAGTCGCCTTGAAAAACTCAGAGAGCGTATCGCTCGAAACCCGAAGCACGTCGCTTTTAAAGAACTGGATCGTCTGCTACGCGGTTATGGCTTTGAGGCTCGTCGTCCCCGGCGCGGCTCCAGCCATCACTATTATAGTAAAGGACGGGTTAAAATCTCTATTCCCAAACGCAAACATCACATGTTACCGGCCTATGTCAGGCTGGTTCTGAAAGCCATTGATCAAGCTGAGAAAGAGGAGTCTGGAGATGGATGAGAAAGTTGTTAAGGATTTGAATTATTACTTGAGGTTGCCTTATCGTGTTGAAATCTATCCCGAACCAGATGGTAGCGGTTATACGGCTGAATTTCCTGATTTGCCCGGATGTATAACCTGTGCTGATACCTGGGACGAGCTTATGGAAATGATCGAGGACGCCAAAGCAGGCTGGCTCGAAATCGCTCTGGAGGACGGCGATCCCATCCCCGAGCCTTCTCCTCTTGAAGAAGATAAATTGACAATCTACATTCCCCGTTCTCTCTACCGCCGGCTGGCCGAACGCGCCAGGCAAGAAAACATCAACCTCAATCAATTCGTGACTAACGCTCTGGCCCAGATCGCGGATCATTCTCAGGTATTCTAACCTCGACCTCGCCCAACAGGATGTAGTCTTTTCCTCCCTCATCTCCTTCCTGCTCCACCGGCAGGCGTTCCCCTGTAGTCCCATCGTAGAGGCCGACCACCACCCGGTAGCTGCCGGGCGGAATATCCTCCGGGAGCAGGAGGCCGTGATGGTCGGCGATTTCCTGGCCCACCGCCCACGACGTGGCAGGACGGTAGCCGCCCCCCGGAGGGCCATCCTGCTGCGCCCGTGGACTTCCCGCCGCATCCAGCAGGTGGACGAAAACGGTGTAGTCCTTTTCCAGAGGAGCCAAAGCCTCCCAGTAAAAGGCCAGCCGCACGATGTCTCCCGCCCTGGCCTCGGCATCGTACAGGCCGTAGCCCCGCAGAGCCACCAGACCGCCCAGCTCGACGGACAGGGGCGTCCGACCGGCCCGATCGGGCGGAGAGGCGTAGGGACAGAGCCGGAAATCGTCGTACCACTCGTCGCCGGCCTTGAAGGCGTGTTCATCCAGCCAGCGCTCGACCCCGCTCGTGGGATCGGCCGGCCGCAACCCAGAGGTGATAAGCCACAGCCGGGGATGAGCGGCCAGGATGCGCTCCAGCAGCGGCTCGGCGAAAGGTTGCTGTTCCGGCTGGCCCTGGGCAAAACCGTAGATCGGCAGCCGCCCCTTGTAGCGGTTCATGGGGACGTGGTAGTGGTAGGGCGCTATAGTGACGATGCCGTCGTCGGACCGCTGGCGCTGGTCGATGTGGGCCAGGATACGGGTATAGCCATTGTCCAGGGGGCCAAACTGGAGGTCGGAGCGGTAGTAACGCCCCAGGGAGAAACCGCTGACCAGTACCGCCGCCAGAACTACCCAGAAACCAGGTTTTTGCCAAAAAACCTGGTTTCTCCTATCCTCTTTGAGGAGACGAACCATCGTCCAGCCGCTCAAGGCTATCAGGGCCAGGATAGCCAGCAAGACGACCCAATCGAAGCCCCAGGGCTGAAGCCAGGCCAGGTCAGAGTTGGTCACGCTCATGGATTGAGTCTGCCCTAAAATGGGCGAATAGGCAGGATCGTAAAGGGCGCTGGTGCCTTCCAGCTTCTCCACCGTGTCCAACTGATCTGAAAAAATATCCAGCAGGCGCATCATGTGCACCTGGGGGTTGACGCTCACCCCCAATACCTGCACGGCGACGGATAGAGGAACGAGAACAATGAAGGCCGCTTTTGCCCACTGTTTCCCATTTTCGAGAAGAGAGGCCAGGGGGATGACCAGGAAAGGGACGGTCGGCACCAGGAAACGCGGCCCCCACGACAGCCCTTCGCCAGAAGGCCAGACGGAGAAAAGGACAAAATAGGCCAGGGGGATGGCCGCGCACACGCCCGCCTCGGCCAGATGCTTTCTGAAGAAGCAGGGGAAGGCCGCCAGGCAGAGGACGAGCACCGGCATGTAGAACAGGAGGCCGCGATAGGGGCTGAGAAGCAGCTTAAAAGCCCCCTTCCAGAAGTAGGCCGGGGTGAAGACCGCCAAGTCGTAGCCCGTCTGGAGCGGATGGCCCGACTTGAGCGCATTATAGAGGGCGAAGACCACCAGGGGCAGGATCAAACCGAGCAGATAGCAGACCACTGGCCGCCACGCACGGCGAAGCAGAGACGGTAGACGACTGAAGTCGTCACTACACCGCATACACAGGATGTAAAGCATCAGGATGGGAACGATCAGGCCATTATTGGCCCGGCTGAGCATCGCCCACCCGGAAACGAACCCGGCCCCTATTGTAGTAACGACTTTAGTCGTTCGATCACGAGGCCAACGATTGAAATCATTACTGCGAGCCTGAAGCACCAGGAAAAAGGCCAGCAGGAGCAACAGAGCGGATAAAGGCTCGCTGAAAAAATACTTGCTGTACACCCAGGCCATCGTGCCCAGGCCGAAGACCAGGGCCGTAACCAGGCTCACCGCCGGGGTATAATCCAGCCGCCTGACCAGGAGGTACATGACGCTCCCCGTCAGGGCGGTGACTATGGCGTTGAGCAGGAAGGTGGTGTGCAGCATCCCCAGGCCGGGCACCTTCAGGGCCAGCCAGTACAGGGGCGCGGCCAGGAGCGAGATAGCCAGCCCCTTCTTGGAGTAGACGTGCCCTTCGGGGC
>DAOULT010000007.1:0-2583 GCA_034417895.1 Anaerolineae bacterium
TAATGCTCTACCGCCGCTGGAAAATGAATCGCGCAGGGACGGATGAAACGAAAAGAGGTGATGCGCCCAGATAATCAATGGCCAGAAAAACGATAAGTTTTGCCTATCGCAGCCTATCTTTATCAACCCATGGAGGAGGAAAAAATGGAAAAGGTGATGAAAAGCAAATGGGTTACAACACTCAGCATAACGATCCTATTCCTGGAGCTTCTGGTCATGCTGGCCTTTAGCGGCTGCTTACTGCGCGCCTGCGGCCTGGGGGATGAAGACGCAGGTGACGCCATCCTGCGGAGCAAGAGCCTGGGTTTGATCTCGGTAGCGGAAGTAGGCGCTCAGGCAGGTGCGGGAGATTTAAAGGTTCACGAATTGATTTACAGCACGGGGATCTATACTCCAGATGGCTACACCTCGGTTTCGGCCCAGAGTGCACCCGCCGTCCCTGCTCTTGAGGAACACGGCTACCTGGGCATCAAGGTGCCACACCTGTCTCCGACCTGCACCGCCCAGGTGCTCAGCCCTACGGCGCACTTCGCGTACCAGACCTATCCTACCGACACCACGCAGACCTTCACCATCCCGCTGGAATCCAGGGCCGATCTGGCCTCCCAGGTGGAATCCAGACATCCATCCGGCTCGAACGCCCACTGGGAAGTGTGGTGGAGCCAACAGGGCTACAAATGGCCCACCCCGACCGCGCCTTTCCAGAATCCGGAGGCGGAAATAATCTACAACTTGGACTTCTGCGGCGCCTCGCCCTGGGGCCACTACCTGGAATACCTGTTGTGCGTGGGCGACGTCTGCGCCGGGCCTTTCCAGGAGCGCATCTCGCAGATGGGCCAGGGAGCGTTGGTGGATTTCCCGCCCTCCGCATATCCGCCCCCTGATTACGGACTGGTGGTCACGCCCGGTGTGCCTTTCACCAAGACCCACGTGTTGTGCAACTACGACCAGATCACCCATACTTACGACCTGGCCTATAGCTCCGCCCAGAATTGGAACTATGCTATGCCCACCACCATCCAACTCGGCCCCGCACCAGGCCCGTGGGGAGAATGCAAAGCGGTTGAGCTGGTCGGGAGCACGACGGCCACGGACACGGTGGATACGGTGCTCATCACCGCCACTTCGCAGCTAAGCCCTGCTGAGGTGTACGCCTCAACCTGGAACCTGGTCTTCACCCCCTGGGTCACGCCTACCATCACTGAAGAGGGAGAAAAGCCGCAGTTGAGCATCGGCAAGAGCGCGCCTTCTCAGGTGCTTCCCGGCGGCTTGCTGACCTACACCATCGTGGTCTCCGAGACGAGCGAACTGGCAGGCGGCTGGGCGACGCCGGGCCAGGTCTCAGGCCGACAAACCATCCCTCCGGTCACGGGCCTGATAGTGACCGATACCGTGCCCGCCAATACTACCTGCTACACCCCTACCATCGGCCAGGGTGGAACGCTGATTACGGACACGGTGGTCTGGTCGGGCCTGACCATCAGCCAGGGACAGAGCCTCAGCCTGACCTTCGCCGTCGTAGTTGGTCAGGTGCCCAGCGGGGCGATCATCACCAACGACGCCTACCGGGTGGTGAGCAGCACCCAGGGAGTGACCACCGGCCTGGGCCGCGCGGTCAATACTGTGGTAGGGTCGGGGCCAGTATACCTGCCCACCATCATGAAAACATCGTGAGAATGCAGGATACAACTATCAAAAAGCAAGCTTTAGTGTGTTTGACGTTCTTATCTCCAGGTCTTATTTTTGGGGCGACCGAGACGCTGCTCTAATGCCGCTGGCGGAAAAGCCAGGAGAGAGGAGAGGCTATCGAGCAAAGCGGACGCACAACCAATAACGGGTAAAGACTTTCTTTGTTAGCTTGATTAAGGAGGAGTGAACAATGAAAAGCAAATGGTTCGCAGTCCTCAGCATCGCGTTTCTATGTCTACAGATCGTGGCTTTGCAGGCCCTCCTGGGGTGCGAAGCGGCGGGCGGTCACGCTCTGATAGACGAAGACGAAGAGGGCGATACAGTAAATCGGAGCAAGAACCGCACAACGCCCCCAACCTCGACGGTCAGCTCGCAGGCAGATACCGTGCCGGACATGCACATCACAGAATGGCTTTACACTGAGGGGGAATACACTTCGCTCCCCGGGGGAGGGATACCCTACTCCCCGACCGTCCAGACAGATGGCTACATAGGCGTCAAGGTGCCCCACCCATTCCCAACCTACACCGCCAAGATCGTAAGCACAGGGGCCTATAGCCCGACGGCGGTCCTTTATTTCCGCGATTTCCCCACCAATGAGAGATACACCATCCCGCTGGAATACAGGGGCGATCTGGTGCCCAAAGTAGAATCTAAATACCCCTCCGGCTCGGACGCTCACTGGGAGGTGTGGTGGAGCAAGCAGGGCTACACCTGGCCCCAAATGCCCAACTCTTTCAAGGCCCCAGAGGTGCAAATAGACTACTACTTCGACTTTGGAGGCACGCCCTGCTGGGGATGCACTTTCGATTACCTGCTGTGCATAGGCGACATCTGCGCCGGACCTTTCCAGGAGCGCATCGTCTCGTGGGGTGGTCAGGGGGCGCTGGTGGA
>DAOULT010000008.1:0-7375 GCA_034417895.1 Anaerolineae bacterium
CACCAAAACCGCCATCCCAACGGACACCAAAGCGGCGCCGCTCACCGCCACCAAAACCGCTACTCCGACGGACACCAAAGCGGCAGCGCTGACCGCCACCAAAACCGCTACTCCGACGGCCACCAACGCGGCAGCGCTTACCGCCACCAAAACCGCTACTCCGACGGACACCAAAGCGGCAGCGCTTACCACCACCAAAACCGCTACTCCGACGGCCACCAAAGCGGCGGCGCTTACCACCACCGAAACCGCTACTCCGACGGCCACCAGCATGGCTATAGTGGTGGCCTTTGGCACCGAAACGCCAGCCGGCACAACCGCCGCCGCGCCAACGGACACCCCGACCGTCATCCCAACGGATACCCCAACCGCTATTCCAACAGACACGCCGACGGATACCCCGACCGCCACGCCGACAGATACGCCCACCGCCACGCCAACGGATACCCCGACCGCCACGCCGACAGATACCCCCACTGCCACGAATACGCCGACGGATACTCCCACACCCACCAATACGCCCGACATCAGGGCCACCCAAGAGGCAGCCATCAAAGCCACCCTGGATACCAAGGCCACCATTGACGCCGCTGTCGCCGCCACCATGACCTCCCAGGCCGCCACTATGACCGCCCAGGCTCCTACCCATACGCCCACGCCCACAGACACCTCCACTCCGACGGACACCTCCACCCCTACAGATACCCCTACACCGACAGACACGCCCACAGATACCCCTACTCCGACAGATACGCCTACAGATACCCCTACTCCGACGGACACGCCCACAGATACCCCTACCCCGACGGACACGCCTACAGATACCCCTACCCCGACGGACACGCCTACCGCCACGCCGACAGATACGCCCATCCCTACAAACACACCAACAGAGATACCGCCGACACCCACCCCGATGGTTTTAGTTTTTGCCACCCCCACTCCGACGGAGGGAGCGCCACCCGTAGTGGAAGAGGCCACCCCCATCATACCGCTGATAGAGACGCCCATCGTACCGCCGATAGAAACGCCCATCGCACCGCCGGTGGAGACGCCTTCCAGCCCGGCAGAGCCGACCGCTGCTGTAGAAGAACCAGGAGAAACACCTACCGAGGTGGCAATGGTCTCCCCCAAACTGACAGGCGTTATCGCTTATACTGAGTTCAACCTGGCTTATCCTCAGCACAAATACGACCTGTACGTCGGCAATGCTGATGGTTCAGGCCGCCGCCTCCTGGTTCAAGAAGCGCATCACCCCGACCTCCGCTCCTTCGACGGGCGGTTGATCTACAACGGCGACGGGGGCGGGAAAAGCGACATTTTTTCCATGAACCTTGATGGCAGCGATGAACTGCAAATGAGCAACCATCCTGAGGATATGCGTCCCTACTGGGGGCCGGACGGTCAGCGTTTCTGTTTCGATTCCATCCAGCAAAGCATAGACAGCGCCGGGCATCGGGCCCCTATCATCTTCGTCCAGGATGAGGTCTACGCCCGCCCCCCGGTTGACCCCCGGATGCTCGTCATGGCAGGTACATCGCGCATATTTGGCGAGTCTCCTGTCTGGCTCCAGGACGACCGCATCGCCTTCAAGGGCTGCGACTACTGGGCCGGCGGGGGTAATTGTGGCCTCTACCTCGTCGTCAGTTGGGGAGGAGATACCCCTCCCTTCCGCCTGACGACCGACCCTACCGATCTGCCTACCGACGCCTTCGGCTCCAGAATACTTTTCATGTCCTATAGCCGTGACAATAACTGGGAAATCTACGCCGTAAACGCCGACGGCGGCGGCCTGGTGAAGCTGACCAACAGCCCGGCCAACGATGGCCTGGCTACCTTCTCCCCCGACGGGTCGATGATCGCCTTTGCCTCTGACCGGGACGGTAGATGGTCGATCTGGGCCATGAACGCTGACGGGTCCGGCAAACAGAAGCTCTTCGATCTGGAACAGGGCTACGGCAACGAGCCAGGATATGAATGGCACACCGAACGTATCTCCTGGGGGCCATGAACGCCCATGCTCGAAAACCATCAATAGCAGGAAGCGAGTATAGATAGAATTGAGAATCGAGCCTCCCCTCTCAGAACCCCGCATCTCATCGAATTTATCTTTTCTGGGAACGGCGGTCCTGTTGGCCGCTATTGTTGCTCTGGTCGCTTTCGGCTGGCAGCCCTCCGCTCAGCCCACTGTCCTGGGCACTCCGACCCCAACCCCGACTTTTACCCCCACGCCGACCTCCACCTCCACCCCCACTCCGACCCCGACCTTCACTCCCACTCCCACCTCTACTCCCACGCCCACGCCGACCCCTACTCCAGCCCCAGGCAGGGGCCAGGATCACTATTGGTTACGTCGTCCCATCCCCCCGGAAAATAGCAATTACTTCAGCCATTTCTACCCTTATGGCTCCACAGGGGAGGGACAATACCTGCTCCATCACGGCGTTGATTTCGTGAATCCGATGGGCACCCCTGTGCTGGCTGTGGCCGACGGCCAGATAGTCGTGGCTGGCGACGACCTGTCACAAGCGACCTACGGCCCCTACACCAACTTCTACGGCCAACTGGTAGTGCTTCATCTAGACAGAAAGTATCACGGTCAAGACGTCTTCGCCCTGTACGGTCATCTCTCCAAGATAAACGTTCAGGTCGGCCACAGAGTCCAGGCCGGCGATGTTCTGGGAGAGGTCGGCCAGAGAGGAGTGGCTCTGGGCCCCCACCTTCATCTTGAGGTGCGGGTGGGAGCAAACACTTACGACCACACGCGAAACCCGGCCTTGTGGCTGCAACCTTTCCCCGGCATGGGCACCATCGCCGGGCTGGTGGTCGATGCCCAGGGGCAAAGCGTGCCCGAAACTCTGATCACCTTCCAGCGGGCCGATTTCCCGGACAAACCCTGGCGCGAAACTCGAACCTACCCCGCTCAAGAGGTAAACCCCGACGCAGAAGAGTGGCAAGAGAACTTCACAATGAGCGACGTAACAGCCGGTTCATATATCCTGAAGGTGCATACCGATGGGGTGCCATACACCCGGCAGGTAGAGGTCGAGGCCGGCCGCACCGCTTTCGTCTATATTGTGACAGACAGAGAGTAAATGCCAGATTTAGTCACCCTGCCCGATTTAACCTATGCCCAGTTGCAAGAGCTGCTGGTCTCCTGGGGCGAGCCTTCTTTCCGAGCCGAACAGCTCTGGAGGTGGCTTTATTGTTCCCTGGCGGAAGACTTCCAGGCCATGCGTAATCTGCCCAAAAAGCTCCGCCACAGGCTAAGCCAGGCCACCCGGCTGTGGACGTTGCGCCCCCTGGCAGAGAGCGTTTCCGCCGACGGCCTGACGCGCAAAATCCTCTTCGCCCTGAAAGATAGCCACACCATCGAGAGCGTAGAGATGCATTACCAGTCACGTAACACCGTTTGTCTCTCCAGCCAGGTGGGGTGCGCCCTGGGGTGCCCTTTCTGCGCCACAGGACAAAGCGGCCTGGTGCGCAACCTGACGGCCGGGGAAATCGTGGAACAGGTAGTGTTCTTCGCCCGTGGAGTGAAGGCCAGGGGCGAAAAGATAGATAACGTGGTCATCATGGGCATGGGCGAGCCTCTGGCTAATTACGCCGCCGTGTGGCAGGCCATCGAAACCCTGAACGACCATAGAGGGTTCAACCTGGGGGCGCGGCGCATCACCGTCTCCACGGTCGGGCTGGTGCCTGGCATCGACCGCTTGAGCGGCGAGAGCTTACAGGTCGGCTTGGCTATCTCCCTCCACGCTCCCAACGATGCCCTGCGGGATAAGCTGCTGCCCATCAACCGCCGCTATCCTCTCCGCGAGCTGCTGGCCGCCTGTGGCCGCTACGTGGCGCGCACGGGGAGACGGATTACCTTCGAGTACGCCCTGATAGAGGGCCTTAACGATTCCGTAGAGCAGGCGCGTAGCCTGGCCCATCTGCTGAAGGGGTTGCTCTGCCACGTCAATCTCATCTCCCTCAACCCCGTGGACGGCTCACCCTATCGGCCCTCCTCACGGAAGCGCGTGGCCGCCTTTGGCGCCGAACTGAAGCGGCAAGGGATAGCCTGCACGGTGCGGCTGAGCCGCGGGATCGATATCCAGGCCGGGTGCGGACAACTGCGGGCCAGGC
Source organism: Anaerolineae bacterium (assembly GCA_034417895.1). GTDB lineage: Bacteria > Chloroflexota > Anaerolineae > CAZYHC01 > CAZYHC01 > DAOULT01. The sequence goes on from DAOULT010000008.1 coordinate 4,129, forward strand.
ACTTCACGCCTGGTTGACACACTATGAAAAGACCCCGGCAAAGCGCCAGGGTCTTTTAAGTGATATTCTTTTACGGCGTTCGGCGGAGGCGTTTATTCAGCCTCAGCGGGGGGAGCCCAGAAAAGGCGTTCTTCTATCCAGCCTCGGCTTTCGTAGTCGGGGCTTTCGTACACTTTGCCATCGATGGGCCCCGGCGTATCGAAAAGCTTCTGTTCGCCGCTCCCGTCGGGCCTGATAGCCCAGATAGACCACACTTCACCTGGGCCGCCCTCTTCGTCGCGATTGCTGGCAAAGGCAATCCATTCCCCATCTGGCGACCAAGTGGGGATGCCATCGTGGGCGGTGTTACTCGTCAGGCGCAAGGGTTCAGCCGTGCCGGCCAGAGCCTCGCCAATGTCCACCACGTAGACCTCCCAGTTGTCACCCTGGGTGGTAGACATATAGGCCACCCTGGTCATGTCGGGGCTGATGGCTGGAGCATGAGCGTTAGGATCGTCCACCAACAGGGCCGGGGCGCTGCCGTCGAGCATCCGTCGGCGCAGGCCACAATGGTCGAACTCACAAGCGTTGTAGATAACGTACATTTCCAGTGTGCCCCTCTTCTTGCCCGCAAGAACCTGCAAGGCGGGCATCGTCCCCTCCAGCCACCGTTGTTGCTCTATCTTGATGCCCTTTATTTCAGAGCCTTCCGTGCGATAGATGCGCGGCCTGCGGTCTGACTCCTGGTAAGAGTGAAAGAGCAAAAACTGGTTCTCTGGCCCCCAACTGGGACGAGAGGCTTCGGGATAAGGCGTGAAAATCCATTTATCGGCGCTAAGCTTGCCCTCCGCGGTGAACTCCTTCACCACCAGACCACGCGCGTTCTCGCTGAACTCCTCTGCCAGCCAGGAGCGGTAGACCAGAGCTTTCCCATCCGGGCTGACGCAGGGCTGGCTGGCTTCCTTTATGACGACTTCCTGGTCGGCGCCATCGACGTTGCGGCGGTAAAGGTCAAAAGTCAGCCTGGTCACTTCGGGGTCGAAAACAGCGAAGTAAATTACACCCTTCAGTTCAGCCTGGGCCTCTTCCTCGCCTTCCTGGGCCAGAACGGTTGGAGACAGACAAAGCCCTGTCACCAAGCAAACCAACAAAATAATCGCCAGCTTCCTCATTTCAAACCCCCTTTAAGTTATTTTTTGTGATTTACCTGCTTGCCATGATATCTTCCATTCTTTCCCACAGGCATATCGATTAGCTTGAATGCAGAGGACCGCCCATGAAGTCACGTCCTGGCCTTCTTCAACGTAACATGAACCGTCGCTCTTCCATTCAGTAAGGACCCGTCATCCCATTATAACAGATTACAGCCATTTGCGCAATAGCGCTGTAGGGGCTGTTTCACAATTGGCGGAAAGCGTTTGAAACCACAACCTGTAGTAGTCACGTCATAGTGATTATCCAACATCTTGTGGTGAGGGCCTGCCTCCCACCAAATCTGGAACAGTGGGCAAAAACAAGACCCCATCCACCTGGATAGGGTCTTTTAAGTGACATTCTGTCAGCGTCCGGCAGGCGGGTTTATTCAGCCTCAGCGGGGGGAGCCCAGAAAAGGCGTTCTTCTATCCAGCCTCGACTTTCGTAGTCGGGGCTTTCGTACACTTTGCCATCGATGGGCCCCGGCGTATCGAAAAGCTTCTGTTCGTCGCCCCCGTCGGGCCTGACGGCCCAGATAGCCCACGTTTCATCTGAGCCTTCTGGCTCCTCTTCGCCGAGATTGCTGGCAAAGGCAATCCATTCCCCGTCTGGCGACCAGGTGGGGATGCCATCGTGGGCGGCGTTATTCGTCAGGCGCAGGGGTTCAGCCGTGCCGGCCAGAGCTTCGGCAATGTCCACCACGTAGACCTCCCAGTTGTCATCCTGGACTTTGGACATATAGGCCACCCTGGTCATGTCGGGGCTGATGGCTGGAGCGTGAGCGGTAGGATCGTCCACCACCATGGCCGGGCCAGTGCCATCGATCATCCGTCGGTACAGGCCGCAATGCTCGAACAGGCAACTGTTGTAGATAATGTACATTTCCAGTGTGCCCCTTTTCTTGCCCTCAAGAACCTGCAAGGCGGGCATCGTCCCTTCCAGCCACCGTTGTTGCTCTATCTTGATGCCCACAATCTCCTCTCCTTCCGTGCGGAGGATGCGCGGCCTGCGGTCTGCCTCCTGGTAAGAGTGGAAGAGCAAAAACTGACTCTCTGGCCCCCAACTGGGGCGCGAGGCTTCGGGATAGGGCGTGAAAATCCATCTATCGGCGCTAAGCTTTCCCTCCGCGGTAAACTCCCGCACCACCAGACCGCGCGCGCCCCTGTCGTACTCTTCTACCAGCCAGGATCGATAGGCCAGAGCTTTCCCATCCGGGCTGACGCAGGGCTGGCTGGCTTCTTTCATGACGACTTCCTGGTCGGTACCATCGACGTTACTGCGGTAAAGGTCGAAAGTCAGCCTGGCTTCATCTCTGTCGAAAACAGAGAAGTAAATTACGCCTGTCGGTTCAGCCTTGTCTCCTTCCTCGCCTTCCTGGGCCAGGACGGCGGGGGCCAGATACAGTCCTGCCAACAAGCATACCAATAAAATAATCGCCAGTTTCTTCATTCCAAACCTCCTTCAAGGCATTTTAATTTACCCGTAGATACGGGCGAAGAGCCTGATGAACAGGCAAGACTCTTGCTAAGCTGCACTTGCACGTGTATTGACTCCGAGGATTGTACCACCTCCTTTGCACGAACAAGGGAAAAAATACAGCCTACCTTTAACCGTGCACGACTGTCACCACGTCTTCCATTCTTCCTCGCCTATTCGGTTAGCTTGAACGCAGCGAACCGTCCCTGGGATCACGTCCTGGTCTCCTCCAGCGTAACACGAACCATCGCTCTTCCATGCAATAAGGGCTTGTTACTTCATTTTAACAGATTACAGCCACTTATGCAATAGTATTTTAGTACTATCAGGCATCCTTTTTAGTTGAAATTCGCCATCCACTTCCGACCCGGCGGCGAAAGGCCACAGATTAAGCAACAGATTTAATCGAATAACAAAAAAAGACCCTGGCAAGGCGCCAGGGTCTTTCAAGCGATATTCTGGTACAGCCTCCGGCGGAGGGGTTTATTCAGCCTCAGCGGAAGCCCAGAAAAGGCGTTCTTCTGTCCAGCCCCGGCTTTCGTAGTCGGGGCTTTCGTACACTTTGCCATCAATGGGCCCCGGCGTATCGAAAAGCTTC
>DAOULT010000009.1:0-71861 GCA_034417895.1 Anaerolineae bacterium
TCCCCATTCCCTAACTGCCTGACTTAACGCTCTGCGGACCAGCACCCCTACCATCTCGGCGCGGTACTCCGCCGAGCCTCTGAGCAGGCTGTGGCGCGGGTGGGCTGCTTTAACCGCCAGGGCCGCCGCCTGTTTGAAATGTTCCTCGTCCGCTGGCTGGCCTTTCAGGGCCGCTTCGGCCTCCTCGGCCCGGAAGGGGGTAGGCGCTACAGGCCCAATAGCAATGAGCGCCTCCTGGCAAATCCTATCCTGCACGGCCACCACCGCGGCCACCACCAGCATGGGCAAGATCACTGCCTGTCGCCTGGTCAGGCGCTGGAAGCCCCAACCCTGTCCCTGGTTCAAGGGGCGAAAGCGCAGAGCGGTGACCATCTGGGCGCAGGAATCCACGCAGCACTGGCCCACGCCCTCGTAGAGTTCAGCGATGGGCAGCCAGCGCCGGGAACCGGGACTTGTTACCTCCGCTTCGGCGTCCAGGGCGAAGAGGGCCACCGCCGCGTCTGCGGCCGGCAGGGCGTTGACCACGTTGCCCACCACCGTGCCCACGTTGCGAATCTGCGGGGAGCCTACCGCCGCGCAGGCCGTGGCCAGAACTCCGGCCTGTTCCCTTACGAGGGGCGAAGCCGCTGCCTGAGCGTGGGTGACGGTCGCCCCCAGGGTGATGTAATCGTCTTCCAGGGCGATGGCATTCAGGTCTGGGATACGGGTGATGTCCACTACAGCGTCAGCCTGGCAGGTGCCGTCCTGGGTTTGGATGACCAGGTCAGTGCCCCCGGCCATGATACGCGCCTGGCCCTGGTAGCCGCATAATATTTCCAGGGCTTCCTCAACCGAATTGGGGATAAAATACTCTTTCCATAACACAGGTGCATATCTCCTTCCCTTTTACGTGCTTATCCGAAAGATGATGAGTCTGTAGTAGCGACTTCAGTCGCTTCTTCCGCTTCAACAATGACTCAAGTCGTTACTACAAGCTATCAAAATCTATGTGGTTAGAGTACTAATGCTGGAAGACCACTTACCGCTTACCGCCGCTTCCAGGCATTGTTCCAGGGGGCCATAGTGCACTCCAGCGCCGCAATGGCCGGGGCAGTAGAAGGCGGCCTTGGCCGAATTGGTGGCTATGTGGCGCACGTCCAGCATCTCGATGGGGGCCACCACCAGACAGGTATCGGCCACCACCTGGCCGCCCGCCCTCTCGATGGTTTCCAGCCAGCCCTTTTGGCGGGCTACGTCCTTGATCTTGCGAGCGGTCGTGACCCACAGCCTGGTTTGAACTCGCCTGCCTTTGAGCCAGGCGGCTATGGTTTCGACCTCTTCCAGAGAGGCGTGGGGACAGCCGATGCTGACCAGATCGAGCTTTCCATTTATACTTTCAATGGGAGCGTTCAGGGCAGCGTAAGCCCCGTCCAGGCTGTCGATGATGAGAGTCTGCGCTTCGGGAGCGACGACGTGGCCCACTCGCGCCTCCGGGGTGAAGCCCTCGACGTGGTAGAGAGCCACCGCTCCGCTGGCGGCCATCGCTGCCCCCAACGCCTTGAGAGGGATCAGGGATTCGGGATTTGGGAATTGATCCTTTCCTACTCCCCAATTCCCATTCTCCATTCCCTTAAAATACGGAACGCCATCCCTGACCGCCCTGCCCACCAAGTAGCCCAACGCCCCATAGTCGGCCTCCGATCTCAGCGGACAGCGCACCTCGACGACGTGGCTGGCCTTACGATTATCGTCCAGGTGCAGGCCGTATCGGGCCGTGCGCCCCGCGATAGCCGCCGCCAGAGCGCCGGGGCCGCCCTGACGGTTGGTGCGCGCCCCCAGAATGGAATTGGCGAAGCTGACCGCCGACGACTCGCTCCAGGCCAGGTGTTGGCCGAATCGCGGCGCGTGGCCCACCAGGTACGGCGTACAGGAGCAGCCGGGAGAGATGCCCATCGCCCCAAAAGCGTCGATAACCTCTATCTGGCGGCGGGCAAACTCCGGCGGGAAACCCAGCGCCCGCCAGTCGGTCAGGTCCATGCCGGCCGGGTTAAGAGTGGTTGGCACCCGCACCCGCGCTCCCTGGGCCACCCACTCCCGCAGGAACTCTAACCCGGCTTCTCCCAGATTCTTGAAACTGACGCCCGCCACCTGCACGCTCTGCACAGGCGCCAGGTTCTCGGCCCCGTATATCTTGCCCAGGGCCACCACGATTTCCATCGCCTTTTGCACGCCCGGCCCTTGCTCGCCGGCCAGCATGGCCCGTTCTTCGGCAGTGAGTTGCAACTTTTCCTCCATTTGACTTTATTCACATTTTGGCAGACAATTGCCGACACGGATTTTGGTCACGGATTGGAGTGCGAATTTTATGGAGAATCCGTGACATTCGTGAAAGAAATCCGTGTCAGCGGAGCTGAATTTGACAAAGAACACCTGTTGTGGTATAATCTCTCTAGAACATTAGTTCTAACAACTAAAGGAGGTGAAATCCGATGAGCACGACCGAAAAGAAAGACCTGGTGACCTACTGCGGCCTCTATTGCGGCGCCTGCGATGTCTATAAGGGAAGTTTCAAAGAGGCGGCAGGTTCCCTGCAAGGTCTGCTCGAAGCCTACGGCGTGGCCCAATGGGCTCCCGAGGTGGCCCAGTTTGTTCCAGCCCTGAAAAGCTACTCCGAGTTCGAGGGCGTCCTGGGCTGGCTGGCTAACTTTGACTGCCAGGGCTGCCTGGCCGGTGGCGGCCCCCCGCAGTGCAATATCCGCATCTGCGCCAAAGAGCGAAACCTGGCGGGCTGTTGGGAGTGCGCCGAGTTGCCCTGTGAGAAGCGCCAGTGGATAGATGACGATCATAGCGATGCTGTGGACAACTGCCGTCGCATCCAGGAAGTCGGGCTGGAAGCCTGGCTGGCCGAGCAACCGGCCTGAGCCTTCACTAAGACGAGTCAGACAAGCGATAAGGAGACGCCGGCCTGCATAGGCCGGTGCTCTTCTTTTTCGTCTGGGCCAGCAGGTCTTACCCGATTCTCACCCCAGCGCCACGTCGAAGATCAGGTAGATGACCACCGCCAGACCCACAAAGAAGGCGATCAATCCCCACAGAGAGACGTTGACGAAAATCACAATGCGTAACTTACGCCAAATGATGAGAAAAGCCAGGATGAAAGCCAAAGCCCACATGAGCCGTCTGGTGAGAGGGCGCGGTTTTCTTATCTTCATGTCTTTGTGATATCTCCACAGGTTCGCTGAAAAGTGAAATCCTCGACCAGCTCAACTACTATGCCTATTTTAGCACAGCCGGGGATTTCTGTAAAGATCGAACTGGCTCCGCAATTGACTTTTGTAGACGGTTGGTTTACAATAAAGATTAGAACAGGATGCAGGGGGCCAGCTTTGCCTGACGAGGATACAACAGCCAGACTCGAAAAGGCGGACCGATTTTTGAGAACGGCGCGTTTGGCCGGGGAGGATGGAATGAGCGAGATGGTACGCACACAGGTCTATCTACCACGCGATATGGTTGATCTGCTCAAACAAGGATTGACTATGTTTTGGACGGGACTATCACCTCCATCTCCACGCCAGGCAACAGGCGCTCCACCTCCTCGCGGCGGCAACTGGCCGCATCCCACATGGCCGCATTGGCCGCCCCGGCAGCCATCCCCAGCCGGATAACGTCCTCGATAGCATATCCCCTGACCAGCCCTACGGCCAGGCCGGCCACCATCGCATCGCCTGAACCGACGGGGTTGACCTCTTCGACCTGGGGCGGTCTGGTACGCCAGAGGCGGTCGCCACAGGCCACGATTGCTCCCGCCCGGCCCCGCGAGAGCACGGCCAGCTCTATCCCCATCCTCACGTAGTCCCTGGCGGCCTCTATCACCTCCCCCTCAGTCGTCAGAGCGCGTTTCAGGGTGTATTCTGCCTCGGCGATGTTGGGCTTGATCACGGTCGGCGTGGCTCGGAGACCCACAGCCAGGGCCTCTCCCCGGCTGTCGAGCAGGGTGCGCAGTCCTCGCCTTTGGGCTGACTCGATCAGCTCAGCGAAAAGGCCATCGACGGCAGAGCAGGGGGAACTGCCAGAAAAAACGATCAGATCCGGGCGGGCGGCGACCAGCAGTCGAGCAAAAACGTTCTTGAATCTGTCCGCCTCCTGGGGCGTAACCTGGTGGCCCGGCTCGACGTAAGCAGTCTGCGCGTGGAGGCCGGTATCCAGAACGGTGGTCACGGTGCGCGAGGAGTCGGCAATCCTCACCCCGCGGGCCGGAATGCCATCCCGCTCAATGAGGTCCATGATCTCCTCGCCCGTCCGTCCGCCGACCATGACCAGGGCCAGCACCGACTCCCCCAGGTTGCGCACCACGCGGGCCACGTTCACGCCCTTTCCGCCGGCGATCTTTCTCACTTTATCGGCCCGAATTATCTCCCCTACCCTGAGTTTCCCAATAAGGACCGTCTTATCGATACAGGGGTTGAGGGTCACAGTCAGGATCATATCAGAGATCGATCGGATATTTTCCGTACTCGGAGGTGGCTTCGATCATGGCCCTGAAATTTTCCAGGGGCACGTAGTCGGTCACAGTGTTGCTGGAACCCACACAGTAACCGCCGCCGGGGGCCAGGTCCTTAATGCGTTGTCGGACCTCAGCCCGCACCTCGTCGGGGGTGCCCAGCGTCAGGGTATAGTTCAGGTCGATGTTGCCACACAGACAGAGCTTATCTCCATAGCGAGCCTTGACCTCGTTGATGTCCATGGCTTTAGGCTCGACCGGGTGCAGAGCGTTAAAGCCGATGTCCACCAGATCGTCCATAACCGTCCACAGGTTGCCATCCGAGTGGAAGAGGAAAGGCATATCCTTGTCCCGGCACATCTCAGTCATGCGCCGATACCAGGGGAAAAGATAGCGTCGATAGTATTTGGGGTTGATCATCGGGCCGGAGTAATAGGCCAGGTCGTCGCTCATCCACATGGCCCCGACGCTTTCGTATTCGATGGTTTTTTTGAACACATCGAGGCTGAACTGCCCCACCCGCTCAAACACGGCTTCCACCAGCTCAGGCTGCTCCGTCAGGGAGAGGCAGAAATTCTCGAAGCCCATCAGAAACCAGGTGTGCTCGAAGATGCCGTTTACCCCCCCTATTATCTTCATAGCAGGCGGCAGGTACCTGGCCGTTTCTTCCAGGACGTAATAACCAGCCTCGGCTGGATCGGGCCAGGGGTAACGTTCAAAATCGTCCCAGGAGGCGATAATACCGGTCTTGGCCGGGACCCAATCCCGTTGTTGTTCCTCCTCGTCGTAGACGCTGTAATGGGACATCTTGCCGTGTTTCTCGCCGGGGAAGCTGTAGGGGGGACGCAGGCGGATGTAGTCGTAGCCGGCCGTCATCCAGAATTCCACGTCGTCCTTACCATAATTCACGGGCCGTCCCATGAAAGCGTCCTTCACGTCCTGGTCCATCTTCAATTCCACCAGGGGCACTCTATCTGGTTCGCCCTCCAGCATGAGGGCCGTGCGCACTCGCTCGAAATTCGGTTCAATATTCAGGTCCATGCAATTGATCTCCTTTGAAAAAAGCTATTGGCAAAGCGCATTATAATTGAAGGCCAGCGCCTGGTCACGACAGGTCTGGCCGGCGTGGTACCCCTTCCAGCCCTCGTTTCTCCACAGAGCGAGTAGCCACGCGGTTGGCGAAGCGAGCGGCCTCATAGGGGTCGTCTGTTTCTTTCAGCCTGACCAGGTAGGCAGCGGCGTAGATGTCTCCGGCGCCGGTGGGATCGATCTCGACGATCTGGTGAGTGGGGAAATATTTTACCTGACCATCGTGATAGACGGTGGAGCCTTTGTAGCCCTTTGTAACCACCACGATGTCGGTCAGTTTGGCGTAGGCTCTAACCAGGGCCATGTCGCCGGCTATGTCATCTTCGCTGAAGATCAGGGCCTTGACCGCGGACAGGACTGTCTCCGCAGGGGGCCAGACTGTGGCCGAGACTCGCCCTGTCTCGTCCCACTGGCGCATCCAGCCCTGGGGCGTGACGCCCACCAAAGAATGGGGGAAGAGATGCACTATCTCCTCGTCCACCTCCCGGACGAGAGGGCCGATCTGGACCACAGGACAACGACGCCAGGCCACAGGCACAGCCGGCGGCCCTATCTTACCAGCCAGGGCGTGGACGAATTGCTGACGTGTCTCTCCGTGATAGATGTTTTGAAAGGTGGTGGTGGCCGCGGAGTCAAGACAGACGACCTCGATATCAGGCCCTAGCTGGCCGATATCGAGGTCGGAAGAGAAGCTGGTTATTATCCCTACCCGGCGTCCCAGGTTTCTGGCCGTCAGGCCGGAGTAGGTAGCCGTCCCACCGATGGTGAAACCTCCCTCCAGCAAGTCTTTGCAAATGTGGCCGATAACCAGGAAATCTGGGGGCCTCTCTTGTGCTTCACCAGGGACGTTCGGCATTCATTACTCCTGACGGACCAGCGATTCGACCGGGGGCAGGGAGCTAGCTTTTGGGCAGGATCATCACCTTCCGGTTATTACCTTCACCTACACTCCTGGTCATCACCGCTTTATGGTCGCGCAAGGTAATGTGAACGATGCGCCGCTCGTAGGCTGGCATGGCCTCCAGGGCCACTGCTTTGCCACTGGCTGCCACCCTGTCGGCCATTCTGTGGGCCAACTGTTTGAGCGAGCGTTCCCGACGCACTTTGTATTCCTCAACGTCTACTATGATGTTGACCCAATACTTGGTTTGGCGACTGACGATCAGGCGAGTGATGTATTGCAGGGCGTTCAGGGTCTCCCCTCGCCGTCCAATAAGGATGCCCAGGTCATCGCCGGTTATGTCCAGGATGACGGGGGGCATGTCTCTATCTTCGGCCATTATACCTTTGGGGGGGCTGATGACCACCTGGGCCTCTATCCCCATACGCCTGAGAAGCTCCGTCAGGGCCTCTCTGGCTAACTGTGCGACATTTATCTCTGGGAGTGGAGGCTCTTCTTCTGGTTCCGGCTCTGGCGCTGGCGCTGGAAGCTCGATGACCACCATCCTGACCACCGCATCCTCAGCTCCAATACCCAATACCCCCCGGCTGCCCGGGTTCAGGATTTCGATCTCAACCTCTTCTCTGGTCTTATTCAACTGGGCCAGGCCCCTGGCAATGGCCTCGTCAACGTTCCTGGCTCTAACGTCTACGCTTTCTCTTTTTCCTTCTTGAGCCATCTCTCCTTCCTTTCTTAGCTTCTATTGCATTCTGTGGCTCGGCGGCTTCCTCTATCATCTGCGGCGAGGCCCGGCTTATTCCCAGCGCTGGCACTGCCTTTTGAAACGGGAGTTCGCCCCAGTTGTTCATGACGTATTGGATGGCGATTCCCACCACGGCGGAGATGATGAAGTAAAGCGACAGTCCCGAAGCGAATTGCAGGCTGAAGAAGCCGAACATCAAAGGCATGGTGTACTGCATGGTCTGGTTCATCGAAGATGTTTGGGGATCGCTACCCGGCGGGGTCATCAACTTCTGTTGCAGGTACATGGTGGCGGCCACCAGGACGGGCAGAACGTAGTAGGGGTCAGGGTTGCCCAACGTCATCCACAGGAAACGATCTTGCAGGGGGACCAGGCTCGACAGGTGGGGGAGATTAGGGTAGATATTCTTGGAGAGATGTAATAAGGGCAAAGGACTGTTGGATAGAGCCTGAACGATTGATTGGTACAGTCCGATCCAGATGGGAAACTGGATCAGCATCGGCAGGCATCCACTCATAGGGTTGACGCCATGTTTTTTATAAAGCTCCATCTGTTTTTGGGTTAGCGCTTCTTTGTCATCTTTGTGCTTTTTCTGGAGCTCGTCAAGTTCAGGTTTAAGCTCTTGCATCTTTTTGGCCGATCTCTGCTGCGGCAGGGTCAGAGGCAGGGTGATGAGACGCACCAGCACGGTGAAAACAGTGATGCTCAGGGCAAAGTTATGGCCTAACAGATCGTACAGGTAGAGCAAGCCATTAAGCATGGGCTGAAAAAAGAAAATGGTCCAAACTTCTGACACTAAGATTACCTCCTATTTCTGTTCGACGGGGAAAAAGGCCCACCGTTGTTTGCCGGTGGCGGCGTCCAGGGCGTAAACGTGTCCGCCCAGAGAGACGACGTACAGTGTATCGCCGACCAGGACGGGATCGCCCAGAAAGGGCGAAGCTTCTTCAACGTCCTGGGGCGAGAAGGCCCACTTTTGGGCCCCGTCCTCTGCCTCCAGAGCGTATATCTGGCCGTCCTCCGAGCCGATGTAAATGGTGCTATCGGTCAGCACCGGGCTGGCACGCACCGTTCCGTTGGTGGCAAACTCCCAGATTTTCTCCCCGCTCTCCGCTTCCAGGGCATAGACTTTCTTATCCAGGGAGCCGACGTAAAGGGTCTCGCTGATCACCAGGGGGCTGCCCCACATCCAGCCTTCGGCCAGGAACTCCCATCGGGTCTGACTGGTGTCCAACTCCACAGCGTACATTTTGCTATCGAAGGCCCCAAAGTAGAGCGTGTCGTCGGCCACAAGCGGGGTATCGGCTATGGCCCCTCCTGCTTCGAACTCCCATTCTTTTTGACCATTCTCGGCCTGGAGCTGATAGACTTTGTGGTCCATCGAACTGAGGTAGAGACTATCGCCGGCCCTCAAAGGGGAGGCCCACACCCAATTGCCGGTCTCGAACTCCCATTGTTTGGCCCCGGAAGACGCTTCCAGGGCATAAAGCCGATGGTCGGTGGACCCGACGTACACTGTACCCTCGACTACAACCGGATCGGCCACGATGGGGCCGCCGGTAGCGAAGGCCCACTGCTGTTTGCCGGTATCAGGGTCCAGGGCGTACAGATTGCCGCCATAAGAGCCAACGAAAACCAAGCCCTCTCCGGCCGCGGGTGTAGCGTAGAAAAGTTCGTTTTTCTTATCCTCCTCGGTGGGAAATTCCCATCGTTTAGCGCCTGTATCCGCCCTGAGAGCGTATACTTTTTGCCCGGTCAAAGTGGTGTACACGGTATCGTCAACGACTGTCAGCCCCGGCCAGCTACCGGCCAGCGGCCTCCCTCCACAGCTCGTCAGCGCGATGACCAGCAGTGGTATCAGGAAAAAGAAGGCAAATTTGCCTTCCCTCAAGATTCTTTTCAAAACCAACTCCTCCGATCTTATTTTACAGGGTCGTACCCGCCCGGATTGAGAGGGTGGCAGCGGGCTATACGTTTGATCGCCATCCAGCCTCCCTTGAGCAGCCCGTATTTTTCAATGGCCTGATAGGCGTATTCCGAACAGGTGGGCGTGAAACGACAGGCAGGAGGAAGAACACGAGAGATAGTCTGCTGATATATTCTGATAGCAACCAGAGCGACAGCTTTCATTGGCCTGGAGCGCCTCCCTCATCTTTGGCAACAGCGTTGGAGGAAAGAGGGGTGGGTGTCTTCAACAAACGAGCGCGTCTTAGCAAGCGTTCGACGGCTCGATCTACCTGGTGGAAGTTAGCTCCCTGGATAGGGTCACGAGCAATGAAGACCAGGTCCCAACCACCAACTATGGTTTCCAGCCGGAGCCTGACTGCCTCTCGGATAAGACGTTTGACCCGGTTACGTCTGACCGCCTTGCCGATGCGGCGGCTGACGGAGAACCCGAAGCGGCTATGCTCCAACCCGTTGGCAACAGTACAAAGAACCAAAAGAGGATGGGCCCAGGAACGGCCCTCCTTCCGAACCTTCTGAAACTGCGCGTTCTTCGCTAAACGATATTCTCTCTTCAGACTCAGACCGTCAACCTCTTCCGTCCCTTGCGACGACGGGCCTTGAGCACGTTTCGCCCGTCCTGGGTACGCATCCGTGCCCGAAAACCATGCACCCGTTTGCGGCGCCTTTTCTTGGGTTGATAGGTGCGTTTGGGCATAGTTCTTTATCCTCCTCAGAATTGTGACTATATATTATACCTCTTTTTCCCAGTAATCGCAAATAGCGAAACCGGAAAAAGTCCGGTCGCCAGCACCGGACCCTTGAAGGATTCAGTCGAGCCGCTTATATCTCGCCGGGGATTCTCTCCCTGTACCGCTCCAGGGCTAACCTGTTATTTATCGACTGCCACTCTTTTTCTTACCCACCAGAATGATAACAGCATACCGATAAAATCGAAACCAACATCGTTTATAGTCGCTGTTCTGCCGGGAATGAATGTTTGATGAAATTCATCGGATATGGCATATAAGAAGCAAAAAGCAAAAGATAAAAACCAAATTCTTTTTATCGTCACAGTCAAATGATTAAGCGCTCGAAACATTAAAAAATAAAGAATCGCGTACTCAAAAATGTGGGCCGCGATGCTGACCACAGAACCCTGGAAGGGGGAGCGGAGAAGTTCTGGACCCGGCAGAGAAGAAAAATAAAAAATTATCCCGCACCAGACAATCACAGGCCCCCAGCACTTTACATAATTTTTCAAACTCATAACGGACAACGGAAACAGGAGAAGAGAAGAGAAACACCCGTGCCTCCCTCTCTCCCCTCTCGTCTCCCACCTTTTTTCTCTCCTCTTTTCTTCGCTACATAATACTATAATATTTGATCAAAAAAAGCAAGTCCAGCTCCCCTAAAATTGCAGAACTCAAACTTGACATATAGTCGAAAATAATCTATACTTGCATCAAAGACGATGAACAGGAGGAGTAGGCGGACCGTAGTGGGCAGAGAAGGGAGGCCATAGGCTGGAAGCCCCCGCAACGAAAGCCGCCGAATGTCGCCTGGGAGTTGACTGACTGATGGTTCAGTGGGGCAGCAGGTCAGTACGGGACAGCCCGTTACAGCTCCAAGGAGTGCAGTCAATTACATCCGCCGACCATATCGTTTGACTGAAGCTAGGTGGTACCGCGTGAGGGAACAGCCCCTCTCGTCCTGGAGATGAGAAGGGGCCTTTTAATATCTCTCTATCGGGAAAGGAGTGACCTCAACAATGTCGATTGAATTTCCCCCAACCTACGATCCGCATAGCACCGAAAAGCGTCTCTACGATTGGTGGGAAGCGCAAAACTATTTCAAGCCCATCATCGTCCCCCAACGAAAGCCGTTCGTCATCTCCATGCCCCCCCCCAATATCACGGGCGCTCTGCACATCGGGCACGCCATAACCGCGGCCCTGGAGGACATCATGATCCGCTGTCGCCGCATGCAAGGCAATCCCACCCTGTGGGTGCCCGGCTCCGACCACGCCGGGATCGCCACCCAGAACGTGGTGGAACGGGCCCTGGAGAAGGAAGGCGCCAACCGTAAGGAGTTGGGGCGGGAAAAGTTCCTGGAGCGAGTGTGGGCCTGGAAGGAGGAGTACGGTGGCCGCATCACCGAGCAACACCGCCGTCTGGGCGCTTCCTGCGATTGGGACCGGGAACGCTTTACCCTGGACGAGAGGCTTTCCAGGGCGGTGCGGGAGGCCTTCGTGCGCCTCTACAACAAGGGACTGATCTATCGAGGCACCTATCTGATCAACTGGTGTCCTCGCTGCGAAACGGCCATCTCCGACCTGGAGGTCGTTCACCAGGAAGAGGCCACCTACCTGTGGTACGTCCGCTATCCTCTGCTAGACGGCGACCAGGAGTATATCACCGTGGCTACCACCCGGCCAGAAACTATCCTGGGCGATACGGCGGTGGCCGTCCATCCCGACGACGAACGTTACCAGAACGTGGTAGGCCGCACCGCCATTCTGCCCGTCCTGGAGCGCCACATTCCCATCATCACCGACGAAGTGGTGGACCCGCAGTTCGGGACAGGAGCGGTCAAGGTTACACCCGCCCACGACCCTACCGACTACGAGCTGGGAGCGCGTCACGAACTGGCGGCCATCGACGTCATGACTCCCGAAGGCGCAATGAACGACCAGGCCGGGCCTTATGCCGGTCAAGACCGCTACGAATGTCGCCAAAACCTGGTGGCCGATCTGGAACGAGAAGGTTTGTTGGTCAAGATCGAGGATTATACCCACTCTCTGGGCCATTGCCAGCGTTGTGATACCATCGTCGAACCGCGCATCTCCACCCAGTGGTTTGTCAAGATCAAGCCCCTGGCCGAGCCGGCCATCGAAGTGGTGCGTGACGGTCGCATCCGCATCATCCCCGAACGCTTCACTAAAGTCTACTACAACTGGATGGAGAACATCCGCGATTGGTGCATCTCCCGTCAACTGTGGTGGGGACACCGCATCCCGGTCTGGTACTGCGACGATTGCGGCGGGCAGACCTGTGCCACCACCGACCCCGAAACCTGCGCCCAGTGTGGCAGCGCCAACATTCGCCAGGACGAGGACGTGTTAGATACCTGGTTTTCGTCGGGGCTGTGGCCCTTCTCCACCCTGGGGTGGCCCAACGATACGCCGGACCTGGCCTATTTCTACCCCACCACCGTGATGGAAACGGCCTACGACATCCTCTTTTTCTGGGTGGCGCGCATGATCATGATGGGCCTGGAGATGACGGGCGACATCCCCTTCGACACCATCTACCTGCACGGCCTGGTGCGGGATGAGATGGGACGCAAATATTCCAAGTCCCTGGGCAACGCCCTGGACCCCCTCGAGGTTATCGAAGACTATGGCACCGATGCTTTGCGCTTCAGCCTGGTGACGGCCAGTACACCCGGCAACGACACCAAACTCTCTCTGCAAAAGGTGGAAGCGGCCCGCAATTTTGCCAACAAAATTTGGAATGCCGCCCGCTTCGTGCTCGCCAACCTGGGCCAGGCCTACGTCCCCGGCACCTGGAATCTGGCGGCCCTCACCCTGGCTGACCGCTGGATCATCAGCCGCCACAACCGCCTTATCCAGAACGTCACCCAGTTGATGGAAGCCTACCAATTCGGCGAGGCGGGACGACAGGTCCAGGATTTCCTGTGGGGCGAGTTCTGCGACTGGTATATCGAGATCGCCAAGATCCGTCTCTACAGCGCTCACGTCCGGCACCAAATGACGGCGCGGCGGGTGCTGGCCCACGTACTGGAACGCACCCTGCGGCTTCTGCATCCCTTTATGCCCTTCGTCACCGAGGAGATCTGGCAACATCTGCCCCACGAGTCCGACGTTGAAGGAGTGGAGGCCCTGATCATCGCTCCCTGGCCGGAACCGGGCGATATAGACGAAGCCGCTGAGCAGGAAATGAGCCTGATTATGGAAATCGTGCGGGCCGTCCGTAACGCCCGCGCCGAATACGAGGTGGAACCAGGCCGCCGCATCGAGGCTCTCTTCGCCGCCGGCGAGAAATATGATATCCTGGCTGCTCAGAAGGACATCATCGTCACCCTGGCCCGTCTCGATCCCAACAAGCTGAGGCTGGCCCATACCCTGTTCGACAAACTCTCCCAGGCTCTCACCCTGGTAGTGAAAGGGGTGGAAATCTATCTGCCCCTGGCCGGTATGGTTGACCTGGAGGCCGAACGAGAACGCCTGACCAGGGGGGTGAAGGATATAGAGCAGACTATCGCCCACTCCGAGAAACTGCTGGCCGACGAGGAGTTTACTACCAAAGCCCCGGCTGAGGTGGTTGAACGCGAACGCCAAAAGCTGGAAGGAAACTATGAGCGGAAACGGAAGCTGGCCGGCAGACTACGTGACTTTCAAGACGCTCCCCGCTCTCGATAGGGGGAAAGGGGATTTATTCTCTATCGTTACAACCCCTTTCTGGTACAGTGTCCCTACAAAGTTCAGGGCCTCTTGCCCGAAACGTTCTCTGATCTGGCGTAACGTGGATCGACCATCCAAGGCATCGAGGATGGGTTTGGCCTGACGGGCTACAGGGATGGCGACGTTGCCTCGCACCAGCAGGTAGCCGAATGGTTCGGAACGTGTATCGAAATGGGGGATGGGATAGGCCCTCTCATAGAGTGCTACCTCTTCGGGCGGCTCTTGTGCTCTCTCCAAGATAGGCTCACCGCTCAAGGGATCTTTTTCCAGGCCATGCAGCATGGCAGCCGCCCGACAGCCCCCGCGACACCTGGGCAACTCCAGACAATCATGGCATGGAGCGGGGATCATCTCTCGCCAGCGTTGCATCTCCAGTCCATGCCATATCTCTTCAATGGACTGCTCCAGCAGGTTACCACAGACAAGCGAGGTGTGCGTGCATGGTCGGACATTGCCCCAGGGGTCTATGACGCAATAGGTCACGCCAGAGAGGCAGCCAACGGAAGAAGAGAAAGCAAAACACTGAGGAATACAAACACTAAACTCGGCTCGGGCCCCGGCCTCACATTG
The DNA here is from genome assembly GCA_034417895.1 of Anaerolineae bacterium. Lineage (GTDB taxonomy): Bacteria > Chloroflexota > Anaerolineae > CAZYHC01 > CAZYHC01 > DAOULT01. The sequence goes on from DAOULT010000009.1 coordinate 14,216, forward strand.
GGCTTCCACGGCATTAATTGCTTTCCGCAGTTGATTGCCAGTGGGGGTAAGTGCATTGCTTCGAACAGGCAGATAGCGTGCAAAAACGGCGCGTTCAGCCCCCAACTCAGCGCTGAAAGCAACGATATCGTCGATCTGGCTATAATTTACCTGGGTGATAATCGTGCTGGTAGCAACTGCGAGGCCAGCGGCAACAGCGCCTTTGATATTGTTTACTGTCTCGGCAAAAGAGCCTTTAACCTGGGTAAAGGCTTCGTGAGTGTCTGCGGTGGCACCGTGCAGAGAAACCACCAGGCCCTTACACTGGGGAGTAGAGCGCAGGAGGCCGACGAGTCCGTCAGGGTCTTGCCAGCGGGCGTTCGTGAGGAGGACGAAAGAGGCATCGAGGCCACAGGTGACCTCGACGATAGCCCTAAACTCGGGGTGCAGAGTCGGTTCTCCTCCGCTTAAACGCAAGCGAGCGGCGTGAGGAACAATCTTGCTCAATACTTTTTGCCACTGAGCTGCGGAAAGAGGAAAGCCAGATCGATCAGTAAAAACGTCTCCACAGCCTATGCATCGGTTGTTACATTTTGGTGTAAGCTCAAGAGTGTAGTGAATAGGAGCAGATAGAACAAGCATTGGCGTTAATTACAGCACTGACTGTCCGATAAATCAAAGCGCCTGGGCGTACCTTCACCTCCAGCCAGGGGTGAGCTGGCGAGAGATACAATGGTCGCGCCTTCCGTTTTCTCGGAGTGGAAATTCAAGATCAGCCTCGACTGTTCTGGCTCAGCCCTTTTCTCCGCTGCCAGTCTGGGATCGTGGGCCTTTTGGAGCCCTCGTTCCTGACGATCTTTGTCGCTCATTTTCGGCTCCTTCTCACTGCCCTCGCTGTGTTACAGAAGCCCGGTGACATCCTCGATCAATTTGAGGATCCTGAGATAACTCTCCAGACCATACTCGTGCTGTGTCGTTTTCACCTGCTTCCTGAACGCCGCAATTTCTTTCATAGACAACTGTCGAATAGTGGAGGTGATTTCATCAAACATGGTTTTCAGAGCATACGCTTCTTCTGAGAATAGCTCCAGATAGGCGCAGGCCAGGGTGTAATGCCTGGCTGCTTCTTTCAAATGGCTTAGTTCTCCAACTCTATCTTCCCTTTTGCTCTTCCGATAGTCGGCCAGCGCAAGACGCCCTTTCCCACGCTCTACTTTGCCCAGAGGATACAGAAACTCACGCCGCTTGAATTCTATTTTGTCTATGGATGTCTCCCTTTGGCTGGCAGGGAGCAAAAGTTCTTTTGGCACCTCGTTCAGGACAATCTCTTCCACTTTCTTCAACTCCGCAGAAGCTCTTTCAAAGTCTTTTATGCCCAGAGAATACAGGGCAAATAGTCTTTCCATCGCTATTGCCTGTGACCAGGTGGCTTTCTCCCGACTACACACTTCAATGCATCGCTTGAAACAGCTTTCGGCTTTAGTGAAACTTTCGTTGACGGTACTTTCCGAGGCGCCCCCAGCCTGAAGGATTACACCCCAGTCTTTGTATAGAAGCGCCAGTTTTTCATAAGTATCGGCCAGATACCTGGGTTCGGGCGCCTTCCCCCCCTCTTTGAATATTTCCTCCGCCTGCGCCAGGTGCTCCTCAGCCTCTTTAAGAGTATCTACTGATGCATCAAGCTGGCCGATCCGTTCCAGGTTAGCTCCCAGGGCACGGTGGGCAAGACCGATGCCGCGCCAGTCTCCGATGCGCTCAAAAATGACCAGTGCCCTCTGGCAACGCTTGCTCCCCCTGTGAGGCTTGTCGGCCAGATATTCTATCAGCCCCAGTGTGTTATGACTGAGACCAATGAAATAGTCAAGGAGCAACTTTTCGCGTATTGCCAGCCCATCCTCACATAACCTTTTCCCCAGTTCATACCCGCCCAGACGGGCATAGGCGAAGCCCAGGTCGTTGAGGGTTGCAGCTTGCGCTACTTCAAGCCCACCAATTCTGTGATACTTCAAAGCCTCCTTATAAGTCTCAATAGCCTCACTCAGACGACCAGCCATCATAAAGCTGTATCCCAGGTTGCCATAAGCCCGAGCCAACGACCGGCTAACCCGGCGGGTGCTCAAGTTTTCCGAATCGAACGGCGCTTCTAACTCTTCCCTCAATCCCTCCAGGACCTCAATCGAGCTCCGAAGCTTTTCTTCCGCTTGAGCGTATTCGCCTTTATAAGTGTGAGCAATGCCTTGATAAAGCAGGATGTCAGAATAAAAATGGGGCTCCTTTTCTCGCCAACCCCCATTCGACAGGGATTTCAAAACAGCCAGTCCCTCCTTGAACTTCCCTTGTACCACGATGTTAATTCTGGCATCCTCCAACTGTCTCTCGTGGTCTGGATACTTATGTCCCAGAACCTTCATCGTCTGGTCTCGTTCCTCCTGCACAAGCTCGTAGGCTTCCTTCTCCCTGGCCCAGACGTTACTCACGAATACTTCCCGATAGCGTATTACCCCGTTTTCATAGTCAGCAATAAGATCGTAGTAGGCCCGCTGGGCTTCGTAGCGCTGGCGCCATCTTTTCAAGTCGATCAGCTCTCGCCTGGCTTTCAATTCCCGTCCACGGTCTTCTGTTGCCTCTGCTTGCCTTCGCCTCGACCGCCATTCTACTTCCTGCTTCTCAATATCTGCTAAAAGTCTGTTGTAGAACTCGACGGCCTTCCGACAGACGTCCTTTCGCTCGTCCCCTGTTGGATCTATTTCAGGCCAGACGTAGGCCACAATCAAGTCGCGTATCAAATCGTGGAGTTGATATTTGCCTGTGCTTTCGTCATGTTTCATGAAGGTCCAATCTACGATCTCGTCGAGCAAGGCCTGGGCTTCCTCTCTGTTTACCTCCAATAGACAGGCCAAGGTATCGACGGTAAAGTATTTGTACACCTGGGCCATGTAGATGATAGCCTGATCGTAGGGTTGCATGTCTCTGAAACGCTGAACCAACTCGACTCTGAATCTCTCCTGTACCTGCCCAAGTCCTTTCGCGGTCATTGCCTTGAGCTTATCCAAAGTATATTCGTCGCTCGTTGCAGTCAGCGCTGCGGGTGGAATTTCTTTGCGCTCTTGCCAGTCCAGGGCCAGGGTAAGCAAGATTGGGCGTCCACCGCTGAGGAGCTGCAGCTTCTGACGCTCTTCATCGCCTATTATTCGCCCCGCCTCCGAAAGCGCAAACAGTTCTTTGGTGTCCTCAGGTTTGAACTCTTTCAACTCGAGGTAATCAACCGCTTCGCTTTTCACTTTGGCGACCAGGGCATCCTGCCAATCTCTATTCCTGCGGCCGGCGATAATTACTGCTGTGTTTTCCAAGCCAACCAGCCAGCCAGGCAGCCACTCTCCCAGGATATGCTGCACAACCTCAAAGGTGTCAATAAGGATCACGATCCTCCTACTGGCAGCCAGCTTATTGTAGCAACTCCCAAAAGCCTGGAGAACACCATCTCGCGCCTTATCCAGGATGGGACCAGTGATGCCTGCAAGCTCGATCTCATCGGCTCTGTCCCGTGCCTTTCTATACTCTTCAAATAGCCCCTCATCCTCCACAGACAACTCTTCAACCACCTTTTCCAGGAAACCCCGCGAGGTGTGAGTGGAAATGTCGGAGAAATCAATAATCCCCGTGACTAATAGCCTGTCGCGCCCGTGATAGCGTCTCTGCACCTCACGGAGAATGCTAGTCTTGCCAATACCACCAGCGCCCTGGATATTGACGACCCGCAGATGCTCTTCGTCCGAGATTGCCCTGGCGATAATAGCCATCTCAGCGTCACGACCAACAAAAGCTTCTCGCGTAATCTCGGGTTGTGGTATTTCTGCTGACATAATCTCCTCCTCGCCAATCAGCGTCTATGCTGACTTTCAGTCTATCAGTTCCGTTCCAGAGTCGAACGGTGGCTCTCTACAGTCTTCTTCAGGCGCGCAAAACCTTGATCGCCCACAATCTCTTTTAATTCACTATCCTGGCGCATCTCCTCAAGCAACTGAGTTGTGGAGGAAATAGCAAAATCTCGCTCATCGTCCTGGTAGTACTTCTCCAGATAACCCTGCAATTCTCCCTCAAGTTTCTCCACAACGCGGGATTGAGTCCCACCCTTAATGCTGGCAATATTTGCCTGATGATAGAGTCGCTCTAAAACATAGATACTACGATTTTCACTCACGCGCTCAATCCACTCTTCATAAATATTGGCAGCCGCTTCGTTGATTGACAGATAGCGTTCAGGCTGATTCAGGCGCAGATACAGAGCCAGAATACGTCTTACGGTCTCATCCAGGGCATAGCCCTTGCGCACTGCGTCCCATTCCACCAGGGACGTTGCCGTGAGCTGTCCGAGTACCTTCAAGAAAGCTTCCGTTTCCTTGAAATGGGGCACAAATTCGGAAAGGATACGTCGCAGTATGATCACGTCGAATTGGCGGACCACCGCCAGCGCCCAGCAGGCGGCTTGTAACTCCGGTGCAATGTCCTTCATTACGTACTCGTCAATAACCTTTTCTACCAGGACATTGACCAAGTCGTGTTCTTCGGCCTCCTGTCCTCTGGTTTGGTACTCATGGATAGCATCAGCCACCTCCTCGTTGCCCATCGGGTGGCCATAGGTCAGTCGGTAGATACGGGTACCCACCGGGCCAACCTGTTCCTCCGTGGCCTTAAGTGGAAGAGGTTCCAGCTTTTGCGAAACAACGCGTCGCCTTACCTCGAAGCGTTTCCATCGCTGCTCGAAACGGCCCGTCCAGATGATCACACACTTTCCCGTCAGACACAAAGGGCTGATGACGCTCTCCTCTAACCAGGTAACCACCTCGGTATCAGCCAGGTCAGTAGTATCAAAGAGAACGACTATCGGCCCTTCTTCCATCAGGTCGTTCAGATAATTCAGGAAGGCCTCCACCACCCGCTCGCGTCGCTTCAGGCGCAAGTGTTCCGTCTCCGCCTGACGGTAATGGTCCAACGCCTCTCGGAAAGCTGTTGGCTCATGCTTCCCCAGGCCGACAAAGATATCTTCCAGGATCAGGACTTTATCCTCTACATACTGGGGCGCTCTCCGATTCTCTTCAGGATTAAAGTCCACACGAGCAAAGGGGACAGACATCTCCTGGCAGAGGTCGGCAATCATGTGCCCTAACGTGGTTTTCCCAATTCCTGGGATACCATGCCAGTTCAGTATCGACTCGAACACAGGACGTTCCAGTCGCAGCACAGTGTTCAGGCGCTTTCGCATCTGGTTGATCTGCTCCGCGCGATTAACCCTAATTAGGCCATGTTTTCGTTTAATTGCTTTAACAGGCATTTTGAACCTCCTTACCTCCCCAAATCACCTTTAAGATAAATAGCTTTTGAATTCAGCCACTATGCCACTTATTTTTGCCCAAAAATGGGCGGATATATTAGTGCTACTCTATCAATTGTGGGCAAAGACCAGGCATTATATATATTATACACCAAATTTTGGTATTTGTCAAGAGCGAATTACCGAAAATTATCCAAAAATTCGTTTTGGATGATCAAAGCGGATTGACTGCCCTCAACTCTTGGAAACATTGGCCCCCCTCCCCGTATCTGGGGGTTATATGGGATCATGGGTACAACAAAGTTGACTCTCATTCGTTGCCCTCGTTGACCGTCGTTTGAGGACTCGTTAACTTCCTGACCATTTCAGAGATTAATTGATAGATTAGCCTGGGCAATCCCGATACAATCACACTAACTAGGGATAACAAAAAGGATTTTACAAGGTACTTTACGACATTGGGGATTGGCATAACTCTGATCATGCTTCCTTCTACAACTCGCCTGGTACCCCCTCTAATCAGCACTTCCAGGTCAAATTGGAGCAGGCACGCCTCTAGAGGTCTGAAGGAAATGCCTTTAGTACTTGAGTTGCCTGCCTCCAGCAAATCGAATTTGGCTATATTGCCCTCTGGGAATTGGATATGGCGGTCAGGAGTAAAAACTGGCCGAGTACGGATGTTTGCAATCTCGGCGGCGCCAGAATTTGTCACTGTAACGTCGATCTTACCGTCGTCCCCAACGAGCAAGAAACAGGGATAGCTGGTAAAGACAGCGAGAGAAGTGTGAGGTACGTCCGCCACAGGAGTGTGCAACGGTAGTAGAAAAGGCAGATAGGTCAAGAGGCTGATAAGGGCAAAGAGTGCTGCCAGCGAAACTCCACCCCATAAACGTACTAGGCGCCGGCGTTCCCGACGTTTCAGAGCCTGTTCTTTGTCCCGCTCTGGTTTCAGAGCCAGCTCAAGCTCTTCAACTGTTATCTGCTCTTTCACTGGAATCTGGCGGACATATGCCTTGAACACCTCTCCCCCTAACCGCACCAGGTCTCTGGGAGTCTTGGAGTACTTTATCAATTCATTGTCAATCTTCCCTCTCAATCGGGCCTCACTCACCATATCCAGGCTTGTAATAATTGGTGATCTGCTTTTCTGAGTGGCAGCCATCAATCTCGCCTGGAGCACTTGATGTAGCTTTTCGTCTGACCAGTCTACTTTTACTGGTCTTATCCTTCTGATGTTGAAAGCCCTGAACCTGTCTAGCAACGGCTCGGTATCCAGCGGAAGGAAGAATTTGAAAAACACCCCGCTCAGACTCATTAAGGATGCGGTACCTACAAGGGCGCTCAACAACCTGACACAGGCCTGAGGATTGCCATCGGTCTCAGGCAAGCCATCAACATTGTCAATCAGCACGAATAAGGTATCAAAGCCAGCAGCCTTTACCAGATCGTAAAACGTTTTCAGCAATTTCGTTGGCCCGAGCTTATCAAGAGAAATTTCGTTTGTCGTCTCTTTCAGCAGAGTCGCTATAAATCGCACATGCAGATGATAGTCTTCTGCGACATTCGCAAGTAATCCATCAAGGTTATCGTGTGCAAGAGCTTCTAGAATGTTCTTCTTGGTAACACCTGTCTCCTGTAGTGCTTGGTTAAGGCGATAACCCGCCAGACAGTCGGTGAACTGCTTTATGAACGCTCTCAAGTACATCCAATTCTCAAAGGTATCCGTAAGCTCAGGATTCTGGACCAGGTGATCAAACAACAGCAGCAAGCCATTTCTGAGAATGGCCTCCACATGCATCCGGGCCGTGATGGAATCCAATCCTCTTTCTGCTCTCTCAAGAACTTCCTCAAAATTATCGTAAGTGACGCTGAATATCTTATCTGGCACATCACCGGCAGCGCAAAGGCGTTCCACCATGCGCTTGCTGGCTGTCTTGCCTCCTCCCCGCGGAGTGTAGAGGACAGCCGAGTTTTTAGCAAGCAACTCCTCAAAGCCTACAGGATAGATAAAGTACTCCCCCAGATAAGGTTCGTCTTTGGCGTCTATTTCCGAGAACGGATTCCATTCAAAGCCCGCAGTCTCTAAACTTTGTACATGGAGATCGAGAAGAACCAATGGGGCGAGACGTTCGACAAGCTCGGAATCTTTTCTTTCGTGGGCATTCAAGAGCCTCTCTGCACTTTGCCTCGGAAGTTCTATAGTGACTTTCACACTGCTTGTCTTCTGCATTGAGGTTGTTTGAACAGAATCTGGTGAAATATCCAGGAACTTTGCTAGCGCATATTGGAGCCACCTCTGCTGCGTTGCATCGAAATCTTTTAATTCCATCTCGATTATCAATACAATTTGGGTCGTGGGTTCAGTAATGCTTTCCAGGTTTTCATGCTGCTGTAACACCTGATGCTCCTCTACCTCAGGAACGAGGGTTGGGGAATGAGGTGGCGGTGTGGATTCCTCTTTCGTCAGACGCTTCATCCCTGTTTGGATGGCTTTCACTAACCGCGCCCAGCCATTCTCTTTGAACAGGTTAACCCCTTGGAAATCACGTAGGCTTCCCGGCACCTGGCAATCTTCCAACTGTACTGGAATCAGATAGATATCGTTATCCAACTTTTCCTGCCAGATCTTCAAAGCCTGTTTGATTTCCTTCTGAATCGAACCTCTTTTGTCTACCGAGCTGGCCGACAAACACACCAGAAAGAAATCAGAGCGCTGGATAGCTTCCTGGATTTTGGATTCCCATCCTTCTCCTGGGAGAATATCTTTTGTATCCATCCAGGGTTTGAACCCTACATCGGACAATTTTTGATAAAGACTCTCTACCTTTTCCCTATCCTCTTGGGCATAGCTGATGAAAATCTGAGCCGTTGCTTTCACTGGAAATCCTCCTGTTCTGGATGCCTCAGTGAATCTTCTTTCGTGTCTCTCCGGTGATAAAGGTGAAAGGGTCTGGACGCTTACTAACCATTGGGATAGTCTTTCCTCGAGTTCGAGATCCAAGAGATTCCCCTCTGGTGAATCGCTGGGTTGCACACGCTGTTGCCTCCCCTCAAGCACCCAATAGCAAACTGTCCCAGTGTAAGAAAGATGTAGCCGGTGGCTTTCTCAACAATTATTATACCACAAGAAGGTTATTTTCAGGTAAAAATCAGGTTAAGATTTGGTTAAAAATTTTGCCCTCTAGTTAAATGGCATTGGTCACAAGCCTTATACCGGGAGTTGGCCGGTTACTGAGATTGCGTTGCCGATGCTTGCAAGTAAACCCCATCCAGAACTTGTAGGTCTTGGCGGAAGCGGCGCGCGCTGTGGTAGCGTTTCTTCGCGTCACAGGACACGGCGCGCAGCAATAGTTCGACGAACTCGGGCTGTAACTCTGGAACGTACTGCCTGGGGGCGGTCGGCGGCGTATTAAAGCTGGGTTGACGATCGGGATAGGGATGGTGTCCTGTCACCAATTCGTACAAAACAATGGCTGCGGCAAAGAGGTCAGCGTCCGTGCTCCAGCGCATGATACCCACGTCTGGCAACATGTAAGCGAGCGTACCGACGAGAGTAACGTCGGCCTCGCTGATCCTGGCCGCGACGTTAAAGTCTACTAGCTTGAGACCATCGCGGCTCAAGATCAGGTTGGCTGGCTTGATATCCCGATGCAGCCAGCCCTCCGACTGGAGCCGCTGATATTCGTCGAACTCATCCTGTGAGATTTCACCTTCTTCCTTTTTGGCTTTCAGTTCGTTGATACGCTCTATGTCAGGGTGTATCGCTTCTAATGCCAGGAGCAGATCGATGATGACATTGACCGCTTCCCACACTGACAAGCGGCAGTCTGGGGTTATGTACTTTGTGAGATCCTCACCCTCGATAAACTCAGATACAAGGTAGAGGCGTTTTGTTTGTGGAAGAACCCCCCAGGTATGAATACGGGCAATATTGGGATGTTGAATGGCCAACAGGGATCGAGCCTCTTGGCGCAGGGAGTCGCGTGCCGGGACCGGGGCTGTGCTATGAAATACTTTGAGGGCAAAACTCTGATCCAAAATTTCATCGTAGACACGATAAACCTGGCCGAACCTACCGCCCGGTAGCACCTCCTGCACTTGATACTTGTTGTCGATCAACGCGTCTACAGGGAAGATAGCTGGTTCAAGGTCCAGTTCGGGTGGCAGTTCCTCCGTGGCAAACTTTTCCTGGACCTTCCGCCACGCCTCCTCGGTGATAAACCATTCGCTCTCCCCCTCCGGCACGGGCAACTCACAGTGCTCTGCCAGGAGCAACCCGGCCAAACGGATTAGATTGCGCGGCGATCCGCCCGCCATCTCTACCATCTCCTGCTCAACTCGCCCCCGAAGCTCCGGCACACACACGGCGTCCAGGCTCGGCAGGTTACCAAATACCTCCAACCGCCTGCGCAAGACCTCTAGCAAGGCATCATCCGTCCACTCAAGACGTCTGCAAGATAACCGGTCTAAGCGCACAGCAGGTCGTGCTCTGATTGCATCTTCCATTTCCAGCGGCAGAAAAAATTTGAAGGCCATCCGGGGGAGTTCCATCAATGTCAGATCTGCTAACAATGGTTCGATAAGCGCCGCCGCCGCAGTCGGGTCAGCCGCCGTCTCCTGAAACTCGTCCACACGGTCTACCAGGATGTACGTAGCCTCAAATCCAAGGGAAGCCAACAACCGAGACAGGTCATTAAAGAGCTGGGCAGGAGGAGCCTCCTGCCTGATCTCCAGTGCCTGGATCACTCCGGCTGGAACGCTTTCTTTGTCCCGCAGGAATCCGATACCATTGCTGAAAGCTGAATCGAGAAGAAGAATTTCGGCCTTAGACAAGGTATCAATTTGATCAAGGGTCAGATAGTCGCCATATGTGGAAACAAACCAACTCAGGTATATCCTGTTGAGGTCCGGTAATAGATTGAATAGCTTCAGGGCTATAGGACTTTGGGCAAGAAAGCCCGCTAATGCCAACATAGTTAGTTTCAGAATCTCGGCGGCATGGTGACGAGACGTAATGCGGCAGGGGTCCCTATTAACTTCTCTGTGATCCATAACCTGGCTGAAATCGGTATAGGGGACGCTCAGAATTCTCCCTGGGGTGAGGTTGTTTCGACAATTGTAGTCCACCATCACCCGCTGAGCGGTCTTGCCACATCCTCGAGGGGCAAAGATCAGCATTGTCTTGGGCGACGAGGCGCTCCCCAATATTTCATCAAAGTAAGGGGGAGCGACAAAGTACTCATTAAGGCAGTCTGGATCTTCACTGCCTGCCTCTTGACTGGAAAAAGGGTTGCCTCTGAATTTAAATATTTCGAGCCACTTATCCAAGGTTGTCTTGCCCATCTTCTTGCCCAAAAACCTGCTGCCCTAATAATATAAACCGCAGTTGGTCGAAACCGAAGCTACAGCAATAGACTGTATGCTAGCTCCTTTATATATTATATCATCTCTCCCTCTTCGTGGCAAAAATCAAAAAGAAACCCTGCCCCGCCGATTCCCATTCCAGCGCGGCCTTCTCCTCGACCACTTCCCGCCCACCGCTCACCCTCTCACACCCTCATGGAATGAATATCGGGCCAATTGTGATTGTTAGTACATGAATAAAGCGCATCCTCATCTTTGGGGATGCGCTTTGTTGATAAGGTTAGTTTACAGTATAAGCCGGATTTCAGGTAGCCCCGGATATCTGCTCAGTCAGCACCTTTTCCGCTTCTTCCCCTGCCGTCTCTTCCACCCGCTCCAGCTTCACGGCGCAGGTGTTTAGTTCTGGGAATTGCCCGACAGCGAACGGCAGGAGGCGATTGACGGCCTTGTCGGGGTAGTGGAAGGTGGTAAAGACCTGGCCCGGCTGCGAGCGGTCGGTCACTTCAGCCCTGAGTATCAGCTCGCCCTGCCTGGAGGTGACTTTTACCATATCCCCCTCGATCACCCCCAGTTTCTCCGCATCCTGGGGATTGATTTCCAGTAAACATTCAGGAGCGATGCCAACCAGCGACCTGGAATTCATGCTCATCTTGCCCACGTGGTGATGGAAGAGAATACTGCCGATGCTCAGGTAGTAAGGGTATTCTTCGTCGGGCTGTTCGTCGAGGGCTTTGTACTCGACGGGAACGAACCGGCCTTTGCCCCTATCGAACCCCTCCCGGTAAAGGATGGGCGTGCCCGGATGATCTGAGTCAGGACAGGGCCACTGTATACTCCCTTGTTCCAGGCGCTCGCAGGTGATGCCGCCGTAGATGGGTACCAGCCCGTTGATCTCGCCCATCACCTCAGAGGGATCAGCGTAAGAGAAGAAGATGGCTTTCTCCCCATCGCCTTGCATTTTTTCCGCCAGTTCGCAGATGATGCGCCAGTCCGGCCTGGCCTCCTCGATTGGCTCCATGACCTTGCGCACCCGCTGCACCCGGCGTTCGGCGTTGGTGAAAGTGCCGTCTTTCTCGGCGAAGCTCACTCCGGCCAGCACCACGTCGGCCAGTTGAGCCGTCTCGGTGGGGAGAAAGTCTTGCACCACCAGGAAATCCAGCGCCTCCAGGCACTCTTTGGCGTAATCGAAATCGGGAGCGACGAGCAAGGGGTTCTGGCCGATGACGTAGAGGGCCTTGAGCTTCCCCTCGTGGGCAGCCTTCAGCATCTCCAGCAAAGCGAGGCCCGGCTTTTGCGGCAGGGTTTCCACCCCCCAGGCGGTTTCAAACTTATGGCGGGCGTCCTCATCGTCAAGGCGCTGGAATCCTGGCAGATAGTGCGGCAGAGCGCCCATGTCACAGGCTCCCTGCACGTTGTTCTGACCGGCCAGAGGATAAAGGCCCCCCCCTTCCCGGCCCAGGCAGCCGGCCAGCATAGCCAGGTTCGCCAGGGCGTGCACGCCGTCCAGGGCGTTAGAGTGGTGGGTGATGCCTGAGCCGTAGATAAGGCAGGAGGAATCGGTCTCTCCCTGGGAGCCTGCTTCATACACCAGGCTATCGTAGACGGCCGGGGCGCGATATTCGGGATGGCGTCCGCCGGTCGCCAGCAGCCGGGCGGCGGTGACGATATCTTCCTGGGGCACGCCGCTGATCTCCGACACCTGCTCCGGGGTGTACTGAGCCAGGGAGGCAGCCAGGGCCTCGAACTGTTCACACCGCTCCTCGACGAAGGAGCGATCCCACAACTCCTGCCCGACCATGACCTGCATCATACCGTTGAGGAGGGCTACCTCAGTGCCCGGCTTGACAGGCAGCCACAGGTGGGCGAAACGACACAGTTCGATCTCACGGGGATTAGCCACGATGAGTTTGGCTCCCTTCCGCACCGCCCACTTGATGCGCAGGGCAGCGATGGGATGGGTCTGGGTGATGTCAGAGCCGATCACAAAAATGCAACCGGCTTTCTCGATGTCAGCCATGGGGTTGGTCATGGCCGCAAAGCCCAAGGCCGCAGTCAGCCCTTTGAGCGTCGCTTTATGGCCTGGGTTTCCGCCGTCGTCGATGTTGTTGGTGCCGATGACGGCGCGGGCCAGTTTTTGGGTCAGGTAGTTTTCCTCGTTAGTGCCCTCGGCCGAAGCGACGATCCCGATGGCCTGCGGGCCGTATTTGTCTTTGATCTCAGTCAACCGCCGGGCCACGGTGTCCAGGGCTTCGTCCCAGGTGGTTCTGGTCAGCACGCCCGACCGTTTGACGAACGGCCCCGAAAGGCGGGCCTCAGCTTGGACGTAATCGAAGCCAAAATGTCCTTTGACGCACAGACAGTCCTTGTTCACCTCATCGTTCCTGTGCGGCGTCACGCTGATGATCTGTCCGTCCAGCATTTCAAGCTGGAGGTTGCAGCCGCAGCTACAATAGGAGCAAATGGTCGATACCGAATAGTCGGGATAGCCCACGTATTTGTTGACCCGCTTCATGAGCGACCCGGTGGGACAGACCAACACGCACTGGCCGCAGAACTGGCAGCCGGTGTCCTCCATGCTATCCCCAAAGATGGTATCGACTACCATGTGCTTGCCCCGCCGGGTGAAAGTCAAAACTCCCACCCCGCGAATCTCGTCGCAGACCCGCACGCAACGGCCACAAGAGATACACTTGTTCCAGTCTCGTTCGATGAAGGGGTTGGTGCGGATGATAGGGAAAACGTGCTCCTCGGCGCTGCGAAAGCGCTGCTGCGGGTAGCCCACGAAATTGACCACCTTTTGCAATTCGCAGCGTCCGTTTTTGGCGCAGATGAGACAGCGGTCGGTGACCACGTCGTCGCGTTGGCACACGTTGAACAGAAAACAATGCTCATCTCGCGTACAGGTAAAGCAGCGGTCGGGATGTTCGGACATGATCATCTCCAACACTTCACGTCGGGTTTCAACCACATCTGGCGTGGTGGTGTACACCACCATCCCTTCTGCCGCCGGCTGAGTGCAGGAAGTAACCAGGCCCTTTTTCTTCCGCCACCCTTCGACCTGCACCAGGCACATCCGACAACTGGCATGAGACCTCAACCCATAGCCAGGAATGTGGCACAGGTGGGGGATGTAAATCCCGGCGGCCAGGGCCGCCTCCAAAATCGTGGTCCCTTCTGGGGTTTCTATCTCTTTACCATCGATGGTGAATTTTACGGTTTTCAACTTTGCCCTCCCGGTATGAATGGATCTGTCTGGTAAACTTTTGTGAAGGATTATCTCCCGCTGTCCAGCCCGAAGCCGATTCTCAGGCGGGTGCCTTCGTTGACGGTGGAGCGGATTTGCAGGTCATCGGAACACCGTTTGATATTGTTCAGTCCCATGCCGGCCCCAAAGCCCAGCTCGCGGGCCCACTCTGGGGCCGTGGAGAAGCCCGGTTGCATGGCCTGCTCGATGTCGGGAATACCAGGGCCACGGTCAATGGCCCGGATCACCAGCCGCTCAGGACGGATCTCAGAGACGATTTTCCCCTCGTCGGCGTGAATAACGATGTTCATTTCGGCCTCGTAAGCCGCTATCGCCACCCGGCGGACGACGTGGGGAGCGATCCCCAGCCGTTTCAAGGTTTCCTTCAACTCGCTGGAGGCTTCCCCTCCACGCCTGATATCCCTGCCTCTCACGTTGTGGCGCAGGATCAGGGTGGTATAATCAGAAAGAAGCTCGGTAAAGAGCGGTAAAGGGTGGTAGAGATCGCTTTCCTTTCGATGATAATCCACCTCCAAAGCTCTCAACAGCCCGCGGAAGATGTCTCCTTTGGTGAGGATGCCGACCAGCCTGTTCTGACGATCGAGCACCGGGAACCGTCCGTAAGGGTAGCGGGCGAACTTGTTGACGGCATGAACGATCGATTCGTCAGCATAGAGCACCTGCAACCTGCGGGTCATGCGTTCGTGCACCTCCAGCCCGATCTCTCCCCCTTCCAGGGACTTGATGATCCGCTCCAGGCTGACCAGGCCCACTAAATTCCCGTCTTCCACCACAGGTACACCGGAGATGCGATGTTTACGCATAAGCTCCTTGACATCGTTCAGCGAGCAACGAGGGTCAACCGTGATGACATCTCTGGTCATCACCTCCCCGATCGTCAACTCATAGATTAGCTCCTGAACCCTGGTGACCTGCTCCATCGTCTGAGTCATCTGAGTATCCCGTTCCTGTAGGGAACAATACGGGCACAAAGGTAGCGCTCTATGGGCTGCCCTTCAACCCTCTACAAGAGCCTATCCGATCATTCAGTTGGGCGTCGGTATCTCATTCTGGAAACAACCCGCAACTGGGCAGACCCGCCCGGTACAACCGGCCACAGACCTCGAACATGGTGTACTGCGAGCTGAGAAGAGAAATGTCTTTCTCCTCGGCCAGAGCGATGGTGTCGGGCAGAGGCTTCTTGCCCCGCACGAACACGATGGCGTGGATATCCGCCATATCGGCTGTTCTGATCACCTGAGGATTAGTCACCCCGGTTACCAGCAATGTGCCCGCGTGGGTGAAGATCAGCACGTCGCTCATCAAGTCCGCTCCACACCCCATGGAGATCTCTCGATCCAGGTCCACACCTCCTGAGACAACTTCGCCCTCTATAATCGATAGCACCTCACGAAGGGTCATCACTAACTCACTTCCTCCACAGCCAGCGGTTGATCGACGGCCACTAACAGGCCCTCTTCTTCCTTTTCCTTCTGGCCTTCGCTTTCTTTGGTAATGGCTTCGAACCGGCAGGTAGCGATACAGGCTCCACACTTGATACACTTATCTTGATCGATGACGTGGGGCTTCTTCTTCTCGCCGCTGATAGCCTGGACGGGGCAGCGACGAGCGCAGGCGGTGCACCCGGTGCATTTGTCTTCAAGAATATGATATGAAATGAGGGCCGGGCACACCCTGGCCGGGCATCGCTTTTCAAAGATGTGGGCTTCGTACTCATCGCGGAAGTATCTGAGGGTAGACAGTACCGGGTTGGCCGCCGTCTGGCCCAGGCCGCAAAGGGTGACGTTCTTCATCATGCTGCCAATGGCTTCCAGCACCTCGATATCTTGGGGGTGGCCCTCCCCGGCGCAGATCCGTTCCAGGATCTCCCGCATCCGCTGGGTGCCCAGCCGACAGACAGAACACTTGCCGCAAGACTCATCCTCGCTGAAGGTCAGGAAGAAACGGGCCACGTCCACCATGCAGGTATCTTCGTCCATGATCACCAGCCCGCCAGAACCCATCATCGCTCCCACCGATTGGAGGGACTCGTAATCGATGGGCAGGTCCAGGTGTTGGTAAGGGACGCATCCGCCGGACGGCCCTCCGGCCTGGGCGGCCTTAAAAGCCTTATCGTCTACGATCCCGCCCCCGATGTCGTAAATGAGTTCCCGCAGGGTGATGCCCATCGGCACCTCCACCAGGCCCGTGTTCTTGACTTTGCCCGTCAAGGCGAAGGTCTTGGTGCCCTTGCTGTTCTCGGTGCCGATGCTGGCAAACCAGTCCGCCCCTTTGCGGATGATGATGGGCACGTTGGCGAAGGTTTCCACGTTGTTCAGGACGGTGGGCTTGCCAAAAAGTCCCTTGACCGCCGACTGGGGGGGACGGGGGCGGGGCATGCCCCGTTTGCCCTCAATGGAATACTGGAGGGCCGTGGATTCGCCGCACACGAAGGCCCCGGCTCCCTGCTTGATCTTCAGCTTGAAGGTGAAGCCGCTGCCCATGATGTCTTCTCCCAAAAAGCCATATTCTTCCGCCTGCTTGATGGCATGGGTCAGGTTCTTCACCGCCAGGGGATACTCGGCCCGCACGTAGATGTAGCCCCGATCCGAGCCGATGGTGTAGGCCGCAATAAGCATACCCTCGATGATGGAATGGGGGTCGCCTTCCATCAAGCTGCGGTTCATAAAGGCCCCAGGGTCGCCCTCGTCGCCATTAGCCAGGAGAAACTTGGGATAGTCATCGACCCGGCGGCTGGTTTCCCATTTTCGGGCGGTAGGGAACCCACCCCCGCCCCGTCCGCGCAGTCCCGCCCGCCTGATCTCTTCGAGCACCTCTGCCGGGCTCATCTCCTCCAGCACTTTAGCCAGGGCTGCGTAGCCATCGCGGGCGATGTACTCGTCAATGCTTTCCGGGTCGATCATCCCGCAGTTGCGCAGCACCACCCGTACCTGTTTACCGTAAAAGGGAATGTCGCCGTAGTGGGGCAGGGCGCGGGCCGTCATCGGATCCTTGTACAGCAATCGTTCCACCACCCGGCCTTTCAGCAGGGTTTCCTCTGCCAGGAAAGGCACGTCGTCTTCCTTCACCCTGCAATAAAAGATACCATCTGGATAGATTACTATTATCGGCCCTACTTCGCAGAACCCCCGGCAGCCCGTTTCCACGATCTCTATCTCATTAGCCAGACCCAGTTTCTCGATCTCCTCGGCGAGACGTTTTTGCACCGTCTCGGAGCCCGAGGCGCTGCACCCGGTACCAGAACAAACCAACACCTGAGCACGGTAAAGTGGCTCTGCCATCAGTCGTTAATCTCCCTTCCTGAAAAAAAATGTTTAGCGCCACACAAAATTTGACCTGAGAGTAAGGTTTGAGTTGCTGGTAGTAACGACTTAAGTCGTTGCTACTGCTTTTTAGCTCTCTGTTTCCTCTACGCGGCCCACCACCCATTCCTCCACGACGTTGCCTTTGAGCAGGTGCTCCTCGATCAGGCGGGGCACCATATCAGGGGTGACGTTGCCGTAGCTGACGCGGGTCTGCCCTGCCCGCTCGATATCGACCAGCGGCTCTCTGACGCACAGGCCGATGCAGCCTACCGTGCTCACCGCCGCTTCGATGTCCCGCTTGTCCAACTCTTCCATGATAGCGTGCATTACTTCTCTGGCCCCGGCGGCGATGCCGCAGGTGCCCATGCCCACGATGATCCTGGTGCTCGTCTCGTCGCGAATCCGCATCTTCCTTTGCGTTTCTTCCCTGATGCGGCGCAGATCCTCCAGACTTTTAACCTTCGGCATTGTCATCATCCCCCTTTGCTTCCTGGGCTTTTATTTTACGAATAACCTTTTGGGCTTTGTCAATGGTCAACAGGCCATAGGTAGTATCGCCAATCACCATGGTGGGGGCCAGGCCGCAGGCTCCCAGGCAGGCCACACTTTCCAGCGTGAACATCATATCGGAGGTGGTCTCGCCAGCCTTGAGGCCCAATTCTCTTTCCAGCCCCCCCATAATTTGCGATGCGCCCCGCACGTGGCAGGCGGTGCCCTGACAAAGCCTGACCACGTACTTGCCTTGCGGCTCGGTGCGAAACTGGGCGTAGAAAGTAGCCACGGCATAAACTTGAGAAGGGGAACACCTGAGCGCCCTGGCGATGGCGTTTATGGCTTCTCGGGGCAGGTAGCCGTAAAGCCCCTGCGCTTCCTGTAAAACGGGCACGAGGGCCCCCGCCTCATCGACGTAATTATCCAGGATGGTCCTTAGCGGTTGTATATCCACCACCTGTTCCTGCTGTTGATTGGACATAAAGCTCTGCTCCTTTATCAAGTATATACAAAATACGTAGGAAGGCAAAAAAATAAGCTTTGCCCTCTCGCCTCCTGAAACACCTTTAATTATTAAGGTCTCAAAACCAGTTGAGCGTTTAAGCCTGCCCCACCGCCCTGGTCAGATTCAGACTGGCGTACAGAGCGGAATAGTCAAAGCGTTCCTCCAGAAGCTTCTGGAATTGGGCGATCTTTTTATCTTGATGAAAGCGGCTCTTGCCAAAAACTCGTTCAATCATCTCCACCGTAGTCAGCGTATCTGATTTGACCAGAATCATGGGCACTTCCCGATCCTCGGCCTGGGCCATGATCAGCGGGTTAGGAGGCAGGTTCCCGGTCAGGATCAGACACCTGGTGGAGGTTTGCAGAGCGGCCAGTTGAATGTCGGGCCGGTCGCCCCCGGTGATGACCGCTTTATTATCTTTGCGCCGGAAATAGTCCAGGGCGCTGTCCACCCCCATAGCGCCCACCATCAAATTCTCCACCAACGCCTCGCTTTGCTCCGGGCTGTTCAGGATTTGACCGTCCAGGCTTTCCGCCAACTCTGCCACGCTGGTGGACATCAGCACTCTCTCCTGGGGAAGAACGGCGAAGACCTTGATCCCTTGTTTTTCCATGTAGGGTTTGGCCTCCGTCTCGATCATCTCCAGCCTGTCAGCGGGGACGGCGTTGAAGACCATCCCGATCAGAGCCTCGCCAATCATGTTCTTGATCAGGAGAGGGGCCTCCAATGACAGATCGGCGGTGTATCTGACCATCAGCAGGACTTTGGGATTCAGCAGCCTGGTTACCTCCTGCATGGAAAGGTTGACGATGGCCCCTTCGTCAAGGCTGGCTGCCCCCTCTATCAGAACCACGTCTTTAGAGGCAGACACCTGCTCGAAAGCTTCCTTAACTGTGGCCGCCCAATCTATTGTTTCCTCACCGGCCATAACCGCAGAGCGCAGTTCCGCGGTCAAAACGATGGGTGACAGGGCCGATAGAGGCTCTGGCAGGCTGAAGACCTGCTTCATAAAGTGGGCATCCTCGTCGGCCATCACCCCCTTGAATTGTTTACCCGTCGGACTTACGGGCTTTATGTACCCGATGGTGAGGGCGTCTTCCTTGAACTTATTCCCCAAAGCGACACACATGGCGCTCTTGCCAGAAAAAGGGGCGTTCGAGATTATGTACAATGGAAACATATTTTTTGCCTCCTTGCGTTGTGAGAATGGACGACCGATCTCTCGCTCCAGCCCTATCGTTTAGAGCCTATCCGAAAATTAGTGGAACGGCCATCCCGGCTGAACGGACAAGATGCCCGATCCACTTTTCGGATAGGCGCTTAATCATCACCCGCAGTCGTTCAGTCCTTTTCTCGGCTACAGTTTGGCTACCGCCTCCCCAATGCGTTCCAGGGCCTTCTGGAGGTTGGGGATCGAGTTGGCGTAGGAGAGACGCAGGAATCCCTCACCGTACTGGCCGAAGGATGTCCCTGCCAGGGTAGCCACCCCGGCCTCTTGCAGCAGATAGTCTTCCATCTCTTTGCTGCTTTTGCCCGTGCCCTCGATGTTGGGGAAGGCGTAGAACGCGCCTTTAGGTTTCAGACACTTGAAGCCGGGAATGGTTTTTAACCCATCGACGATGACATCCCGCCGCGCTCGAAAAGCCTCGACCATCTTCTCGGATTCGTCCTGGGGCCCTCGCAGGGCCTCGACGCCGGCGTACATGGTAAAAGCGGCGTTGCAGGACACAGAGTTGGTCATCAACTTGGTCACCTGAACGGCCAACTCTTCGGGCATCACTCCATAGCCCAGACGCCAGCCGGTCATGGCGTAGGTCTTGGAAAAACCATCCAGGATGATGGTTCGTTCCTGCATACCAGGGATGGTGGCGATGCTGGCAAAGTCACCCTCGTAGAGAATGCGGCAATAGATCTCGTCGGAGAGGACGATGATGTCGTTCTCCATAGCAATCTCGGCGATGACGTTCAGATCCTCCTGGGACAGCACCCCGCCGGTGGGGTTCTGCGGCGAGTTGATGATGATCATTTTAGTGCGGGGTGAAACCAGGTCGCGGAACTCGTCGATGTCGAAGCAGAACTCTTTCTCCATCAGCAGCCGGGCCGGCACCGCCGTGGCTCCCGCGAAGTTGATCATCGATTCGTAAATAGGAAAACCGGGGTTGGGATAGATGACCTCGTCACCCTCTTCGCATAGAGCCAGAATAGGAAAGAAAATGATCGGTTTGCCGCCGGGCACAATCACTACCTGCGCCGGCTGGACGTCGATGTCACGGGTATCCGATATTTCCTCAGCCACAGCCTGACGCAAGGATGGGATGCCGGCCGAAGGTGTATAATGGGTCTGGCCCGACTTTAGAGCCGCGATGGCCGTCTCTATGACATGGGCCGGGGTGTCGAAGTCCGGTTCACCGATCTCCAGGTGGACGATCTCGCGCCCCTGGGCCTCCAGGGCCCTGGCTCTAGCCAACACCTCAAAGGCGGTCTCCGTCCCTAGCCTGCTCATTCTGGTCGCCAATTTCATCGCTTTTCCTCCTTGAAAATTAGATGGCACATCTCGATGTGCGAGGTAATTTGATCCAAGACCAACCCCTGCCAGTATTTTATCATATTCCAGGGGATTGTGCAACAAGGATCAAACCACGCTCCACGAAAGGCCGCGCCCTGACTCAAAGGTGCCTGGCTCTGCCCTCTGGATAATTCGTGAAAACTTCTACGAGCGCCAGGCACCTGAAAGTCAGTCTATCATCCATGGGTAATGATCGGGGCTAACTCTTGGGCTTGTTCGATCCACCTGGTTACCATAGCCAGGGTCGGGAGACGACGCACTACCCTCTTAGCCAGGTTAGCTTCGATCATCCTGCGGTACAGGTCCTCAGGGTCGCATTGCTGGAGTTCTTCCAGGGTGGAAACGCCGGCCTCTTCGAGCAGGGTACAATACTCTTCACCCACCCCTTTGATCCGCAATAGATCGGCCAGGTTAACCCACTTCAGGATCAGGTCGCGGCTGATGCCTGTCCTTTCCTCCAAATATTTTCGGCCCTCGGGGATAGAGCCTACTCGGAGCAAGGCTTCGGCGCTCCTGATACCTGCTTTTTCACGCAGCACGGCTACGTACTGTAATCCTACGCTTGCAATCGCTTCCAAGCTAGCCATCCTTTATCCTCCTCCATAAAGTTATAGGACGATTACGTGGTTTCTTCCCTCCTTTCTGCCTGTCTTTACGCTGACT
Source organism: Anaerolineae bacterium (assembly GCA_034417895.1). Lineage (GTDB taxonomy): Bacteria > Chloroflexota > Anaerolineae > CAZYHC01 > CAZYHC01 > DAOULT01. Next base: position 35,687 of record DAOULT010000009.1, read on the forward strand.
TAAAGCGGTCCTTTCAGCAGTTGGGCAGTCAGCAAATCGCCCAACACTGCCAGGTCTTCGGTGGGCAGATAGTGACTGGCTGCCCCATCGAAGAGAACGGTGGCCGAAGCCGGGAACTCCTCGTCACCGCCATAGAAGATTACGGCCATCCGCAACCGGGGCAAGACGCGGAACATAAACGAAGCATCGCCGAAAGTTAAGCGTTCGCCGTTCAGAGCTTCGGCGGCGGTGATCAACCTGTGGGGAAAGTCCTGGAAAGCCCGGGCCAGACGGCGGCTGGTACGTCCCTGGAAGACGGGATCGTAGCTCCGTCCACCCGGCAGTTGACGGAAGGATATCCATTCGTCCGCTGGTCGGGCGCCGTCGGCGTGGATCAGATAGTGCAAAACGACGATCTGAACGGCTATCGGGGGGACCCGACCCGCGTCCTCCTCTACCTCCACTATCCCTGGCGGATAGTGGACCAGGTAGTGCTTTCCCCAGAATTTCACCTCGAATTGTCCGCTGGATTCGTGGTAAGTGGTGCCGCTCCGCCAGGCCACCTCCCTGGGATCGAGGGTTCCCAGATCGCGGCGAGCCTTGTCCAGAGCCGGTCCATAGACTTCCTTCGGCCCTCTATGTTGCGCTCCCATGCCCTGACCTTTTTTCTTAAAACAGTTGATTGTATTTTACCACATCCTGCTCTGGCTGTCTAGTGTCGCCCTGGGCAAATTATTGCCAACGGGTAAGAAAGCTGGTATAATTGGAAACGATGCTTCCCCGAGTCGTGTGTTTCTGTCCTCAATCGGTGGTAAGTGAGGTAGTCCTTATGACCACAAAACAGGCCATCTTCATTATGGCCGTAAACGCCGTCGTTTCTCTGATCATCAGCGTTTCTGTCTTTCTAATTCTGGGACGACCGGCCAATCCTCTGGTGGAGAGCCAGGTGGAGAGCCGGGCGCCTTCGCCTTCGTCCTCGCCGACGGGGGCTATGGGCCCCGGCCCGGCTCCATCTGCGGAGAGGGCGGTTTCTACGGCTGAAACAGTGACCTACGTTGCTCAACCAGGCGATAGCCTGTCTGGGATTGCCGAAAAATTTGACGTTCCCGTTGAGGACATCATGCAGGCTAATGGCATCGCCAACCCCGATTTCCTGAGAGTTGGTCAGGAGTTGATCATTCCTATCGGTGGTCTGCCCCCGGCCACGCCTACCCTGTCCGTCAGCCCTACCTCAACAGAAACTCCTCTGCCCTTTGAACCTCCTACCCCTTTGCCGTCCGAAACGAGGATGAGCGTGCCGGCGGTCACGGCCACTCCCAAACCTACGGTGGTAACGGCGACCAGACAGCCGCAGCTTCAGGTGAGGATCAAGGACGTTCTAGCTCCTGGCTATCTTGCCAGGGAAATGGTCATTATTTATAACACGGGGCCGCAACCCATTAATCTAAAGGACTGGACTTTGAGCGACGTGGAAGGAAACGTCTATACCTTCCCTGATATTCTGCTGTGGGGTAACGAGACCAGCCTCAGAATCCACACCGCGTCGGGAGAGGATACGGCCACCGATCTCTATTGGAATCGAGAGGCAGCCACCTGGGGGAAAGCCGATAAAGCCGATAATGAAGCCACCTTGAAGGACGATCAAGGGAACATCGTGGATGTCTACAGCTATAAAGCTTCCAGGTGACAGGTATCGTTGATGAGGACCGCTTTGAACTCGCCCTCTTCGTAGTCGAAAATGTTGATACAACCGTTATCCTGCTGGATGCGCCAGAAGTGAGAGTTGTCCAGCCCTAGCAGGGCGCATACCAGCACCTTGTTGACCACCTGGTGAGCCACGAGCAAGACCGTCTGTGCCTGGTGGCTGAGGGCAATTTCTTGAACGGCGGCCAGAGTTCTGGAGCGCACCTCGTCCAGGCTCTCCCCGGCGGGGAAGGTGACCAGATGGGGACTGTGGTGCCACTGGTGGTAGAGGTCAGGATACATCTCGGCCACCTCGGCGGGAGAACGTCCTCCCCAGTCACCATAGTCGATATCGATGAGGCCCTCCAGAGGTTGAACCGTCAACCCGCTTTTTTGGGCCGCAGGTCTGGCCGTTTCCATAGCCCGCTTCAGGGGACTGGAGTAGATGGCCGCCAGAGGGAAAGCGGCCACTCTCTGGGCCACAGCCTGGGCCTGGGCCAGACCTGTCTCGTTGAGGGCGATGTCGATGCGTCCTCTGGCTCTCCCTACTCTGTTCCATTCTGTCTGACCGTGACGCACCAGGATAAGCCGCGTGGTCATAATGGCTCTCCTTATCTCCTGTTGAATAATTTTACTTCACCCACTATCTATTGTCAAACGATGCAGCGAGAGGTGTAACGATGAGTGATACATTGAGCCATCAATTGGAGCACATCGTGGGCGGTGAGCACGTGCTTCGTTCTCCGTCTGCGGAATACGCCGTCGATGGGCGCATGCCCCGCCTGGTCGTCTTTCCCGCCGACGGGGAAGAGGTCGCCCGGATCGTGAGAGCGATTGGGGAAGCGGGAGCGACCGTTGTCCCTCGTGGGGGCGGAACCAAGATGACTATAGGAAATATCCCCCACCGCGCCGGGGTCGTTCTCTGCCTGTCGCGGCTGAACGATATCGTCGAGCACGACGTGGACAATCTGACAGTCACCGTTCAGGCCGGCCTGACCTTGAGCGAGTTGCAGAAAGCTCTGGCCCTCAAAGGGCAATTTCTGCCCCTCGATCCTCCCCAGGCCGAAAAGGCCACGGTGGGCGGAGTGGTGGCTGCCAACGCCAGCGGCCCCAAACGGCTGCGCTACGGTTCGGCCCGCGATCTGGTGCTGGGTATGGGAGTGGTGCTGGCTGACGGCCAGGCCATCGGGATGGGCGGCAAGACGGTCAAAAACGTATCCGGCTACGACCTGGACAAGCTTTTCATTGGCTCTTTGGGCAGCCTGGGCCTGATCGTGGAAGTAACCCTCCGCTTGTTGCCCCTGCCCGAAGAGACGGGGACGCTCCTGGCCTCTTTCTCCAGGCTCTCCCAGGCCACCGCCCTGGCGGCCCGCATCCTCGACTCGGAGCTTTTGCCCGTCTCTATGGAGCTCCTGAACGGTCTGGCAGCCGGCGCGGCGTCCATCTCGACCGGCGATGAATACGTCCTGCTCTTCGGTCTGGAAGGCTCGCCGGAGACGGTCAGCCGCCAGGTGGAGCAGTTGGCGACCCTCTGCCAGGAAGCAGAGGCCGCTGAGGTGCGCTCGCTGGCCGGAGAGGAAGAGGGCGCCCTGTGGGAGGCCGTCCGTGACCTGCTGCCCGCCGTGCTCTCTCCCCAGGCAGCGGCAGGCAAGGCGAGCCTGCCCATCTCTGAGGTGGACTCTTTCGTGAAAGATGTGCAGGACATGGCCGCCGCACACGGCCTCGCGGCCCACGTTCAGGCGCGGGCTGGCCTGGGCCTGGTGTACGTCGTCCTCTCTGGGGAGGGATCGTCGGCGGTGGAGAAGCTGGTGGGAGCCTGTCGGCAGATGGGTTCGCTGGCCGTCAAGCCGGGCGGCCATTGGGTGCTGGAAGCGGCCCCCCGCCCGGTCAAAGAGCAGGTCGAGGTCTGGGGGCCGCCCCGCCCGGAATGGGCCTTGATGCAGACCCTCAAAGCCCGCTTCGACCCCCAAAACGTCCTCAATCCAGGCCGCTTTGTGGGTGGGATATAATCTTAATAGTGGATCATCACCCACGTGCCGGGGTTGTCGGCGCTGGCCCTGACGGAGTTCCGGCCAGCAGGCAAGACGGGCGTGGTCCAGTTGAAAAGCCAGGCTGCATCAGCAGTTTTCATGTTCACGCAGCCGTGGCTCATCGGTTGCCCAAAATTATTGTGCCAGTAGGTGCCGTGTATAGAGTAGGCCCCATAAAAGAACATGACATACGGCACGTTGTGCAGGTAATAGCCGGGACCGGACATATCCCGATAGCGGAGTTTTTGATAGAGGCGGTATCGCCCGGTTACGGTGGGCGTGCGGGGCAGACCCGTCGAAACGATGGCCCAATAGACCGCCTTCCGCCCCTCGTAAGCCACCAACTTCTGGTTGGTGAGATCGATTTCGATCCACCTGCCGGAGTATGGATCCGGCGTAGAGGTGTTTGTGGGCGTGCTCGTGGGGGTGGGCGTAAAGGTGGGGGTGGACGTGGCCGTGGGGGTCGCCGTGGCGGTGGATGTGGCGGTAGGGGTAGCCGTCATGGTCGTGGTGGAGGTGGCCGTCGGTTGGAAGACCGCCAGCGCCATCTGCGGCGCTTCGGGATAGCCCAGGAAGACGATCAGAGCCAGCGCCAGGAAAACGAGACCTAAAGCCAGCACCAGCCAGCGCCGAAAACGCGGCCTGGGAGCAGGCATAACAGCTTGAGCCTGCTGCTCTACCAGGCGACGCCGCGCCCGGCGGATGCCTTTCCTGGCCTCCGTATGGCCGGGGTTGATGCTCAAGACCTGGGCCAGACAGGCCAGGGCTTCCTGGGGGTCGTCGGTCAGCCCGGCCTGCCAGAGCCAGGCTCCCTCGTGTTCAGGAGCCAGCTCCAGCACGGCTCTGAAATAACATCGGGCGCGGGCGCGTTGCCCGGTTTGGGCCGCTTCCACTCCGTGTCGAAACAGGGTCTCTATCCGCTGCCTGTCTTCGCTCGTCCGTTTGTTCATAAGCCCGCTGCTGCCATCGTCCCCCGGCTGAAGATGCCTGTCTACAGATGTTCTGGAATCTGCAATGTCCTGCACAGTCTATCACATTATGCCCTCTTCGTCAAGTCTTTACAATTTCTTTACTTTACCCATAAGGAAAGGGATAGGAAGCGCATTGCTCCCTATCCCTTTTTATGGCAGGTGCGGGCTTACTTGGCGGCCTATTCGACCTGGCTGATGCGCCCCTCCACCTCTGGGGCCACCGGCGAGAAAGCGGCGATGTAGTCGGCCACGACCGCGTCCAGAGTAGGCCCGAAGTCGTAAGGGTCGATGGCCTTCTCGGCGAACACGCTGTAGTCGTCGCCGCCCCCGCGCATAAAGTCGTTGGCCCCGCACTTATAGGTGGCCTGCGGGTCGAGGGGGCTGTAGCTGCCGTCGGGGTTCTTGACCTCGACGCTGGCGATCCGCGAGCCTACGTCCTGGCTCGGATCCCAGGTATAGCGCAGGCCAGCGACCTGGGCGAAGCGGCCCGTTCCCTCGTTTTCGGGGTTTTCGGCGCGGCTCACCCCGTTCTCCAGGGCGGCCAAAACGTCTTCTCCCTTCAGCTCAAAGGTGGCGATGGTGTTGCCAAAGGGCAGCACTTCTAGCACGTTGCCCAGGCTTACCTCGCCGGCCGGGATGCTGGCCCGGATGCCGCCCCCGTTCTCGAAGGCGATCTGAGTGTCTTCGGCGGCGGTGCTCCACAGGATGGCGTCGGTGATGAGGTTGCCCAGGTTGCACTCCTCGAAGCGGCAGATGGCCCGCTCGCCGACCAGGTCTACGTCGGCAGCCCCGACCACCATGCTGCGCAGTTCGGCCAGCGGCTGGTTAAGCTTCTCGACTTCGGCCAGGATGTCGGGGTCTTCCTCCACGCTGGCGTCGAGAGTGATGGGGTTGCCCTCCCAGGCGACGGGGATGCCCTCGGCGTCAAAGGTCACGTCCAGGCGGCCCAGGTACATGCCCCAGGTGAAGTCGGAGACGATCAGCACCGGGTTGCCGCCGGGCGAATCGACCACCGTTGGATAGGGGCCTTCTGCATCCTCGTCGGTGTTGGAAAGGTAGGTATGGGTGTGGCCGGATACGATCACGTCAATGCCGTCCACCATAGCGGCCACCTCTTTATCCCTGGGGAAGCCGGCGTGGGCCAGAGCCACGATCTTGTTGATGCCCATGGCCTCCAGTTCGACCACCGCGTCGGCCACCACAGGCTCGATGTCTTCGAAGACCACGTCGGGGCCGGGGTTGGAGAGGATGGCGGTTTCTTCGACGGTGTAGCCCACAACGCCGATTTTCTCCCCGCCCACCTCCAGCACGGTGTAAGGTTTAATCAGGCCGGCCAGGTCCGAATCCTGGCTGGCGTCGATGTTGGCGCTCAACACCGGGAAGTCCGCGCCCCGGATGAAGCTGGCCAGTACACAAGGTCCATCGTCGAACTCGTGGTTGCCGACGGCCATGGCCTGGTAGCCTAGCCTGTTCATAAAACGTTGGGCGGCCTGGCCCCTGTACTGGGTGTAGAAAAGCGTGCCCAGGAACTGATCGCCGGCATCTACCAGGGCGACGTTCCCGCCCTCGGCGCGGATTTCGCCGATCTTGGTCGCCAGACGGGCCACCCCGCCAAAGCATTTGCCCTCAGCGGCGTCCTCTTCGCCGCAAGTGCTGCCGTACCCGTCGAACTGCACGATGCGGCCATGCACGTCGTTGGTGTGGAGCAGGGTCAGGGTGTATTGGCCTTCCTGCGCCACCGCCGGGATCACGCTCAAAAGAAGCGCACAGAGCGCCATCAGCGTGATCAGCCCAAAGGTAATTCTGCGATTCAGGGTTTTCATGTGCTTTCCTCCTTTTTTACTAAACACTTATAAAATGCGGTCAAGAGTTGCTCACCATATCTGCCGTGGCTCATTGTTATTGTGTGATCGGGACATCACCTCCTTACAGGCGTTTTGCGAGCTTTCCGGCTTCGTTCGCTTTGATTTTACCATAGAGAAGGCCAGAAATCAACAGCCCCCGTCGTGGCCCCTGGCCCTTCCGAAGCGCCAGGCCCCTGACACGCTTTTTGCAAAGTCAACGATGATGGGGTAAAATTGACTCATCTGTATTAAGCGAGGCCAGGTATGCGCGCCCTTTACGAGGATTTTTCGTCTGAACCCGGTCCGCAATGGAAACGCCACGTGGTGGGCAGCGGCGCGCTGGAGCATGGCGGCAGCACGCTGCGTTTTGTCAATACCAACACCTCGTCGCGCCGCTACACCAACGCCCAGATCGATGATTACCAGGGTTTGCCTCGTGGCCGTTTCTGGTGGCGGCCCCCGTTGACCCTGACGGTGCGGGCGCGCTTCTCGCACCCGGCAGGCGAGTTGAGCGGCACGGCGGGCTTTGGTTTCTGGAACGATCCATTTATGATGAGCGGGGCGCGTTTGCCCGCTCTGCCGCGCGCCATCTGGTTTTTTTACGCTTCGCCCCCGTCAGATATGAAGCTGGACTTGCACACTCCGGGACGTGGCTGGAAGGCTGCCACCCTGGACGCCATCCGGCTGCCGTTCTTTTTGCTATTGCCCACCGCGCCGGGGGCGGTATTGCTTATGAACATCCGCCCCTTGTACCGCGCCTTGTGGCCTATCGGGCAACGGGCTATCGGCGTGAAGGAGACAGTCGTTGCGGCCAGGATGACAGCCTGGCGCACCTACCTGATCGAGTGGGGGATCGAAACGGCGCGCTTCAGCGTGGATGGCGAAATGGTATTAAGTTGCGCCACCCCGCCACGTGGGCCGCTAGGCTTTGTGATGTGGTTGGATAATCAGTACGCAGTCGTGACCCCGTGGGGACGGGTGGGTTACGGATTGCTTGAGGCGCCTGGCCGTCAGTGGATGGAGGTGGACACCCTGGCTATTGAACCCGGCTGACAACCCAGGGGCCTGATACTTTGGAAGCAGATATGACCGCCGACCCTTCGGGTTTCTAAAACTCAAAGGGTCGGCGGTCACACGCCCCGATGAAACCAACTGCTTTCATACTAGCGCCGGGCGCCTGGAGTGAGGGATGGTGGAGCAAGAGGCTCTGTCGCTTAGCCGCTCAGAAAGACCAGGAACGTTTCGCCCAGACAGATAAGATCGCCATTTTGCAGGAGACGAGGCTCGACGATCCGGCGACTGTTGGCGAAGGTGCCATTGGCGCTGCCCATGTCGGCCAGGACAAAGCCTGGCGTTGTTTTGGTGATGCGGGCGTGACGCCGCGAGACAGTACGGTCCTCCAGAGCGATGTCACAGATCGAGTGTTGGCTGGCCCGTCCCAGGGTTGTTTCCTTCTTACTCAGGACAAACTCCTGTCCCTCCTGGGGGCCAGTATTGATCACCAGGCGAGGCTGGATGGTCGACCGAGCTTCGGGCATGACTTGAGTGATGGTGCTATCCATGGACTCTTCAGGAGTAAGCCTGTGAAAATATAACTCCAGGAACCACAGGTTGATGCGATCGCCATCTTGCAGCCGGTGCAGGCCCTTGATCCACTGATCATTAACAAAGGTGCCATTAGCGCTTTCCATATCAGTGATAAAAAAATTTCCGTCCTGCCAGTGGATTTTGGCGTGGCAGCGTGAAACGCAGGAATTAGACAGCACAATATCATTGCCTTCGCTACGTCCGATAGTGATCGTCTCTTGCCCAAAGAAGTGTTCATGTTTTTTTCTATCGGGGGTCTGCCAGGCCAATTTAGCCAGGGGGCGCTCGGTGGGTGGTACAGGCTCTTCCATCAGGGATGATCTCCTTGCCAAAACATTTGTTTTGTGGAGGCTTAGACAAAGCTCCGATTCAGATAAAGATGTGCTTTATTTTAGCACATATTTGGGGAGATTGTCAATATCCTGGCAGAAACGGTTAGAGACACGGAGCAGGCCCCTGGCGGAGTTCGCCCCCAGACAGGTTATTTTCCGTGAATCGCTGCCCAGGTTGAGCGTCGGGTGCCAATTTATCTATCCACATTAAATGTAAAATCGAGAGTCCGACTTTCTGGTAATAGTTACTCATATTCTATGGGGTGTATTCCTATTCACTCCAAACCCACAAGGAAAATAGGAGAAAAGTACTATGCCCGGATTGTCAAAATAGTACAAAAGTACTATTGACTAAACTTGCCTTCCATGCTATAATCACAATAGCCCAGCATCCTTTTTCTCCTCCTTTGTGTGGAAGGGCGGGGTTTCGGGGAACCCCGCCCTTCTTGGTTTCCGGAGATTCTGCGCTGGGCCGGCCTTTAGCGGTAAAAAGTTCTGACTCCGATTTCATCCTCAATTTATAACCACAAAGAGCACGAAGGACACAAAGCCTTTGCCCTTTTTGTGTTCCTGGTGTTCTTTGTGGTAAAAAATTCTGACCTCGATTGCACTCTCAATCGTGCCTTTCTCCGTGAAATCCGTCACCGCCGACCCTTCGGGTTTCAAAAACCCGAAGGGTCGGCAGTCATATCTGCTTCCAAAAGTGCCAGGCACCTTATCCCCTAAAACTTGGGACAGACCCTCAAGAAGCGGCCAGCTTGACATCCCCAACCTTCTGCTATATAATAGGATTGAATTCGGTTGTTGGGCTGATAAGCGGGTGGGCGGGATGTATAAACTGACCATCCGTTTATCTTTTGGGGGTCGAGCGGAGAAACGAGAAGCAGGGAATGAGGAGGAGAAAAGAAAATGGAACTGGCTTTTGGGACGGAAACGCTACCAGATTATTACGCCTTCGAATTGGGGCGAGCAGCGCGGGTGCTGGTGGAAGAAGTGCTACCCATTCAGGTCGGTCAGAACGCGGTGATCACCGCTGATACAGCCAGCGACGGACGAGTGGTGAAAGCCACCGCCCAGGCTGTTTACGCCGCTGGAGCGGTGCCCACCGTGGTCTGGTATCCGACCCAGGCCGCTCCCTGTCAGGAGCCGCCGGCCCCTGTGGCCTGCGCCCTGAGGGCTGCCCAGGTCTGGATCGAGTTCGCCACCGCCTACATCCTCTACAGCAAAGCCTACCAGTCGGCTATCGAGGCCGGGAGCCGCTATCTATGTCTGCCGGGCATGGACGCCGACATGATGGTCCGCACCATCGGGCGGGTGCCTTATGCTCCCTTGTCCGAGATGGCTACTGTCCTCTACGAACTGTCGCAGGCCGCAGAGGTCATCCACGTGACCAGCCCGGCCGGCACCGACCTGACGGTCCACATCGATAAAGAAGGCGATCCCTTCTGGGAGCCGCCTCCGCCCGATAAGGGTTTTCCCCAGATGCTTGGAGGGCAATCGGGTTTCGCTGCTCAGCTTCCGAGCTTCGAGGGGAAGCTGGTCTTCGATGGGGCCTTGTGGCCCCCGGCAGAGTTGGGATTGTTGCGAGCGCCTGTCGCTCTTCACCTTGAGAAAGGGGTGATCCAGAGGATCGAGGGGGGACACCAGGCCCTCGTCTTCGAGCGCTGGCTGGACAGTTTCAACGAAGCGGCTATGTACATGATGGATCACGCCTGCTATGGCTTCAACCCCGGCGTGCCCCGTCCCACTGGCCGCATTCTGGAGGACGAACGGGTTTTTGGCTGTATGCAGTTTGGTATTGGCCCGGCCCGACTGGGAGCCCCTTCCCATACCGATGGCGTGGTTCTCAACCCTTCGGTCTGGGCCGACGACCTGCTGCTGGAGGACCAGGGTCGGTACGTACACCCTGATCTGGTACGGTTGTGTCGGGCCATGCAGGCGCCTGGTTATTGAGCAAGCTTAAGTGGCCTCAATCATTCGCGCTGCGGTTACCCGCATCAGGTCCTTGACCTTCAAGCGCAGGTTAAGCCCCCGTTTTCCGGCGCTGACCAGAACGTGGGTCAACTCCGTAGCCGCCTGGTCGATGTATATTTCGAGGCCCCGGTCGAGCAGGGCCAGAGCCGAAATACCTCCCACCTGCAAGCCGGTCCACTTTTCCGCTTCTCTGTGAGTAGCCATGCGCAGTTTCTTTTCTTCCAGAGAGCGGGCCAGTCGCTTGAGGTCGAGTTCGCGATCTCCAGCGATCAGCACCAGCAAGGGCCTGCCTTGCTGACGTTTGACCACCAGGGTCTTGTACACCTGCTGGACGGGCAGGTTGAGGGCCTGGGCCACCCCTTCGGCGGAGTGGATTGTGGGTGGAAAGGTGTAGGTTTCGTAAGGTACGTGCTGACCCTCCAGAAACCGCATGGCGTTCGTTTTGGGTGTCATGGTGCCAATTTCTCTATCTACATTAAATGTAAAATTGAGAGTCCGTCTTTGTGGTAATAGTTATTCCTATCCTATGGGGCATATCCCCACTCACTCCGAACCCACAAGGCAAGTAGGAGCAAAGTACTATGCCCGAATTGTCAAAATAGTACAAAAGTACTATTGACTAAACTTGCCTTCCATAATATAATCATAGTAGCCCAGCATCCTTTTTCTCCTCCTTTGTGTGGAAGGGCGGGGTTTCGGGGAACCCCGCCCTTCTTGGTTTTCCGAGATCCTGCACGGGGTCAGCCTTTACCAGCGCATGTGGGGGGGCTGGCCTGGACAGAAGGAGCGGAGGAGCGAAGCGCTGTCCGCTAGACATCAGTATACTTGAAACCCGATTTTCTGACAAGTCAAAGTCGTCACCGAGACGACTTTTTTTCTGCGCCTCTGGAAACCAGTTTCTTCCAATTCATAGAGAGCTTCCAGGGTGTCAGGCGTCTGTGATCCCGGCTGGCAAAAAGCTGAATTCTGAGGTATAATTAACTTACTACAATTCTATCTGCCCCCTTTTTACCAGCCGGGAGGAGAAGATGCTGGCTAAAGTAACCAGTTGCGCCTTGATTGGTCTGGACGGCGCCTTGGTCGATGTGGAGGTCGATGTAGCCCACGGCTTGCCGTCCATAACCATCGTCGGCTTGCCCGATGCGGCGGTCAAAGAGGCCAGGGAGCGTGTGCGGGCAGCCATAAAAAACTCCGGAGCCTACTTTCCTGATAAACGCCTGACCGTCAACCTGGCCCCTGCTGATCTGCATAAAGCAGGGCCGGCTTACGATTTACCCATCGCCGTGGGCGCCCTCATGGCTTCGGAACAAATCTGGCCGGATGTGGCCGGTGCTCTCTTCATTGGCGAGTTGTCCCTGGATGGCACTGTGCGCCACACTAACGGCATCCTGCCCATGGTCTACGTAGCCAGGGAACAAGGCTTTAAGACCGTGTACGTGCCCGCGGCGGACGCTCCCGAAGCGGCGCTCATTCAGGACATTGAAGTTATCCCCATAGAGAGCCTGTTTGCTCTGATAGCCCACTTTCAGGGCTTGCAGCGTATTGAGCCTTATCACTCCGACTTCGATTTTGAGTCCCAGGATTTGCCTCCCTACGCCGCCGATTTTCGAGAGATCAAGGGCCAGGAGCACGTCAAACGGGTCCTGGAGATAGCGGCGGCTGGCGCCCATAACGTGCTGATGAGCGGCCCTCCCGGCGCGGGCAAGACTCTCCTGGCTCGCTCGGTGCCCTCCATTCTCCCCCGCCTGACCATTGACGAAGCCCTGGAAGTGACCAAAATCTACAGCGTGTGCGGCCTGTTACCCCCTGATACTCCCCTGATCCGTCACCGTCCTTTCCGCGCTCCGCATCACACCATCAGTCACGCTGGTTTGGTGGGCGGCGGCAACTGGCCTCATCCTGGCGAGATCAGTCTGGCTCATAGAGGAGTGCTGTTTCTGGACGAGATGCCAGAATTCGGGCAGCGCACCCTGGAGGTTATGCGTCAACCCCTGGAGGGGGAGCGCACGGTGACCATCAGCCGGGCGCAAGGGACGCTGACCTTTCCTGCCAATTTCGTGCTGATCGCGGCCATGAACCCCTGTCCCTGCGGCTACTTCAACGATCCGACCAAAGAGTGCACCTGTAGCACGGCCATGATCAGTCGCTATCAGAAACGCATCTCAGGGCCGCTTTTGGACCGCATTGATATCCACGTCGAAGTGCCCAAGGTAGATTACGAGAAACTGACCTCCGACCGTCTGGGCGAACCCTCGGCGGCCATTCGCGAGCGGGTGGAAAAAGGGCGAGAGGTACAACGCCGACGCTTTGCGGGCACTGCTCTGTCTTGCAACGCCGATATGGGGCCTGCGGAGGTGAGAGAGTATTGCCCTCTGGATGAAACGGGGCGAGGTTTGGTGAAGGCGGCCATGAGACAGTTGGGGTTGAGCGCCAGAGCTTACCATCGCATTCTGAAGCTGGCGCGGACCATAGCAGACCTGGCGGGGGTGGAAAACATCGAGACCGCGCACCTGGCCGAAGCCATACAGTACAGGCCCCGGCGGCAGACTTAGGGAAGCAACGCAGCCTTTTTGTTGAACAATCTGTTTATGGCGGTGGATGGGTGAGACAGGGAACTGGATGCGTAAGAAACGAATACACTACGAGCAATTCTTCCTTTGAAGCCTTTGCTTAAGGAGTAAGACATGAAAGGTTGCCAGGGTTCGGCCCTCCCTCCTTCTCCTGACATCTCCTCACGCTCCGCATCTCACCTGGCCGCCTTTGACCGCAAAGCCGAAGCCTGGGAAGACTACACGGCCACGCCTTTGGGCTGGCTGCGACAGGAGTTGACCTTGCGCCATTTGTCGCCGCCCCTGGGATCGCTACCGCGCAGTTGGAAGGTCCTGGATGCCGGCGGGGGGACGGGAAGCTATGCCCTTCCCCTGGCCCGGCAGGGCCACCAGGTCTGTCTCCTGGACTTTTCGGCCCGGATGCTGGCTATCGCTCGACAGAAGGTGGAGCAGTTCGATCCCTCTCTGCGGCAGCGGATGGACTTTTGCCGGGCGCTCGTCGAGGAGACCCCCGACCTCTTTCCCCCAGGCCATTTTGACCTGGTGCTCTGTCATACGCTCCTGGAGTACGTCTCGGAGCCCCAGGAAGTTCTCCAGGCCCTGACCACTGTGCTGCGGCCTGGGGGGCTGCTCTCTCTGCTCTTCGCCAACCCTTACGCCGACGCTCTGCGCTGGGCTTTGGTCAGGGAGGATCTGGAGAAGGCGCGCCTGGCCCTGCGTGAACGGGTTTCTTCGGCAGACCTCTTCGGCCTGCCCCGCCGCACCTTCCCGACCGAGGTGGTGCAGGAAGCCATGAGCCAGGCAGGGGTGGAGGTGGTGGCGGAGTATGGGGTCCGCATCTTCGCTGATTACCTGCCTGCCGAGAAACTGGCCGATCCGGAGTTCTCCGCCCGCCTGCTGGAGTTGGAGATGGCCGCTGGCGCCCTTTCCCCCTACAGGCTGATCGCCCGCTACACCCACCTGTTGGGGAGAAAATCAGTAAACGTTCAGGGGGGCGAGAACTTTTAAGGCTGTGGTTCTAACCATAAGACGTTGTGAAATCACTATCTATAACTTATTAAATAATAAGTTGTATTTTCAGATGCTTTTCGCCAAATTATGGAGCGGTTTTTTCAGTGGGGCCTTGACACTTAAGCTCGTTTGTAGTATAATGATGGAGAAGCATTGATCAACACTTCGCCATCGCTGCTTTCATCTCAGCCGGTAGTTCATGTTGGGAGGTGGGCGGGCGACGTTGAGGGCCGATTTTCGACTGTGGATCAGGAGAAAGTCGGCTTTTTGTTGTTTGCGCATAGTAAGTGGCGGCCCGGTTGCGGGTATCCGGCAGTTAGAAGGAGAGGGAGACTATGGGTCTCTCCGTTGGCATCGGGTTGACTAACGATTGTAATCTGGACTGCGCCCACTGTTACCGTCCTACGGACCAGATATACTGTCTGACCCTGGAAGAGGTCAAAGCCATCTGCCAGCATCTCCCCGTCAGTTCCATGGGCCTGGGCACGGGAGAGAACGTCCTGCACCCTCAATTTCTGGAGATCGTGGACTACCTGCGGGAGCAGGGGATTAAGCTGACCATGGCCTCCAATGGCTACGGTCTGAACACCATCGCCGACGAGCACCTGCGGGCTTTCCACGACGTGGAGGTATCCATTGATTTCCCCACGGAGCAGGAGCAGGACCTCTTCCGCGGCCGGGGGAACTGGCGGGATGTCCACGCCGCCCTGGAGCGGGGTCGAAAACTGGGGATCGAGGTCTCCATCCTGACCACCATGATGAACACCAACTACGACAAGATGGACGGCCTGGCCCGGCTGGCCCGCTCTCTAGGGGTGAACCTGCGGGTCAACGTCTACCAGCCTGTGAGGACCGATCGTTTCCGGCTGAGCTACGGGCAGTTCTGGGAAGGCTATGGGCGGCTCTTCGCCTCGGCGCAGCTTGTGAGTTGCAGCGAGCCTGTGGTGCGAGCTGTCCTGGGGCTGGGTCCGGCCCTCTCTCCCTGTGGCCGCCACAGCATCCGCTTCGCCCCCCAGGGATGGGTTACTCCCTGCGTTTACTGGCCGCATAGCTCTCTCACCATCAAGGACGTGATCCGCCTGGGCGAGAGGATTCTGGACAGAGCCGAGTTCCAACTGGCCCGCCAGGTGCCTCCCGTGGCCCAGGATTGCCCCTGCCAGGGGGGCTGCGCCAGCCGCCGGGCGTTGTCGGGCGACCTGAACCAGCACGACGAGTACTGCCCCTGGGTGCGGGGGGAGGAGATCCACCTGGAGGTCGGGATGGCGCCCCAGAAAGACCTGCCCCGGGCCAGAAACGTCTGCACTACCATTGTAGTATGAGACCCAAGGAGACACTATGGAACACAAGCCCTGGAAGACCCTCAGCAGTCGGCCCATCTACCAGAACCCCTGGATGAGCCTGCGAGAGGACATCGCGGAGATGCCCGATGGGCGCACCACCCTCTACGGGGTGGTCACCTTCGGCGACTGCGTGGGAGTGGTGCCTTTCCTGGACGACGACCGGATCCTGCTGGTCCGCCAGTACCGCTACGTTCAGGAGGATGCCCGCTGGGAAATCCCCACCGGCGGAGTGAAGGAGGGCGAGTCCCTGGAGGAAGCGGCCCGGCGGGAACTTCAGGAGGAGACAGGCTACCGGGCCGAGCGATTGACCTGGATCAGCAGCTACTACACCTCCAAGTGCATCTGCGACGAGACAGCCCATCTCTACATTGGGGAAGGACTATCCTCAGCCCGGCGCGCTCCCGATGAGACGGAGTTCATCGAGGTCAAGGTTTTTCCTTTCGCCGGAGCTTTGCAGATGGTCATCGACTGCCAGATAATGGACAGCATGAGCGTCATCGCCATCCTCCACGCGGCGCGTCTGAGGGGTGAGCTAAGGTGAGGATCGCCGTCATCATTCCCGCCCTGAACGAAGAGGAATCCGTGGCCCATGTGATAGCCGACGTGCCCCGTGACCTGATCCACGAAGTCATCGTGGTGGACAACGGCTCTACGGATCGCACCGCGGAGGTGGCTGGAGCGGCAGGGGCCAGGGTGGTGCGGGAGGAGCGACGGGGCTACGGCTATGCCTGCGCGGCGGGCGTGGCGGCGGCGGGAGATGAATTCGACGCGCTGATCTTCCTGGACGGCGACGGCAGCGACGACGCCGCTCAAATGCGCTCTCTCATCGGGCCTATCGAGCGCGGCCAGGCCGACCTGGTCCTCGGTTCGCGAGTACTCGGCCCGGCGGGGCGCGGGGCGCTGCTGCCCCACCAGCGATTAGGCAACGTGCTGACCACCGCCCTGGTGCGCCTGCTCTATGGGCAGCGGCTCACCGACCTGCCGCCCTTCAAGGCCATTCGTCGCCCGCTGCTGGACGAGTTGGGCCTGCGCGAGATGACCTATGGCTGGACCGTGGAAATGATCGTCAAATGCGCCCGGCGCGGACGTCGCATCGTCGAGGTGCCGGTGGTGGCGCGCCCCCGCCTCGGTGGGCGGTCGAAGGTCAGCGGCACGTTCAAAGGGACCGTCCTGGCTGCTTACTACCTGCTGGGAACCACGCTCAAGTGCGCCTGGAGATGATACTGCATGGCTTTCCGAAAACCTGTGGCCGAGGAGCTGCCGCGCGAGCTTTACGTGGAGGTGACCAACCGCTGTAACTCGCGCTGCCAGACCTGCATCCGCACCTTTGAGCTGTTAGAACCTGGGCGCGACTTGACGCTGGCCGAGTTTCAGGCCATCGTGGATCAGTTCCCCGTCCTTGACCGGGTGGCGCTGCACGGCATCGGCGAGCCGCTGCTCAATGCCGAACTGGCGGCCATGGTCCGCTACGTCAAGGAGCGACGCCCTTCTGCCGTGGTGCTGTTCAACTCGAACGCCGTTCTGCTCGACGAGGACTGGCAGCGCGCCCTGATTGACGCCGAACTGGACGAGTTTCGCGCCTCTCTGGACGCCGCAACTGCCGTCACCTACGCCAGGATCCGTGGTATAGACGCCTTCGACGCGGTGCTCGAAAACCTGCGCTGCTTTTCGGCCCTGCTGCACGATGCCGAGCGCCCTCGACTTTCGTTATGGCTCACGGCCATGCGCGAGAATCTGGACGAACTGCCCCTCCTCGTCCACCTGGCCGCTGACATCGGCGTGCCGGAAGTGTACGTGCAACGGCTGGTGCTCATCAATCGCGGGCTGGCCCAGAAGGAACAATCGCTTTATCGGCACCTGCGAAGGCAAGAGGAAGCCGCTCTGGCCGAGGCCACCAGACGCGCCATAGCTCACGGGCTGGACTTCCATGCTTCCGGGTTGGCCTCTCCGCAAGAGAGCCTGCGGGGGCGAAATGACGGAGATCGGCCCTGGTCGGCCTGTTATCGGCTGTGGACCACGACCTATATCACTGCCAACGGCAACGTCCTGCCGTGCTGTATCTCGCCCTTTTCCACCGCCGACTACGCCGGCCTTGTTTTGGGCAACGTCTTCCAGTCTCCCTTTGCCCGGATCTGGAATGACGCGAAGTACGTCGAGCGGCGGACAGCGTTGTACACTGCGCAGCCGCTCCATCCCTGCGAGCTATGTGGCGTGAGCTGGGGTTTGTAAAAAAAACGCCCTGGATTTTAGGAGATAAGGTGAAGATGCAGGCATCTACCAAAAATCTGGGACACGCCCGATCTAAATTCGAGAGGAGGACAACTATGAACGTGAGGGTAGCACGATGGATGTGGATGGCGGTCGCTTTGTTGACCGTAGTGGTATCAGGGTCAGCGGCGATAGCTGTCGGGCACGCTCAGCCGACTGGCGAGGTGGAGGAAGCACCCCCACCGATGGCTGAACTGCCCCCTGAGCCGGATCCGGCCGTCGGCCAGGAGCTTTGGACGACCAAGCCGTGCGCTGGCTGTCACGGAGCGCAGGCCGAGGGCAACCTTGGCCCCAGGCTGGCCGGCACCGGCCTGAGCTTCGACCAGGTGTTATTGCAGGTGCGCGCTGGCGCGGCGCCCATGCCGGCCTTTACCGAAGATCAGATCAGCGACCTGGAGCTAGGGCATATCTACGCCTGGCTGCAAAGTCTGGCCCCGCCCACGCCGACGCCCATTGCCGCCCCCACCTTTCCTACAGAGGCGCTCACGGCCATGTGGCAGCACGTCAACGACATGAAAGTCAAATCCGACTTTGCCAAAGATCTGCCGGAGCGACTGGCCTCTGACGACGCCGGACGGCTGGAAATCCTCAAGCAGCACGCCACCGAAGCGCTCCAGCAGGGGCAGGCGGCCATCGCCCAGGCCAACCAGGCCCTCAGCGAGATTCCCGACGAAAACGTCAAGGCCACCATCCAGCGCGTCATTGAAGAGGTCAACGCCGTTATCGGCCAGGCCAACGAGGCGCTGGCCCAGGATTCCTTCGGCAACGCCTGGCCCCACGCCGCCGAGATGGTGCGCCTCTCTCGTCTCGACGCCTGGCCGCTGGCTACCCAGGCGGTGCGCGAGGCCGGCCTGGTCGGCGCGGTGCGCGTCCAGGTCGCCGACCTGACGGGCGGCCCCATCGCCGGGGCGTTTGTCACCGTGCTCACCGCCCACACCCCGCTGGGCGCTCGCGCCGACGACTCCGGGCGGGCCACGATCGTCAACGTGGCTGCCGTCCCCGCCCTCCAGGTGAAAGCCTACGCTGCTGGCCTGGTCTATCACGAGGCGCACGTCAACCTCTCGTCCGGGGCGACGGCTGAGGCCAGCATCGCCCTGCCCGGCCCCGGCGTCAGCGGCCAGACCCCGGCGGTGTCCAATGCCGCCATCGAACCGGCGGCCGGCCCTGGCAACGCCACGGTCGCCTTCCGCGTCACGGCCACAGACCCGCAGGGGGCGCTAAACCTGGCCGAAGACCAGATCTTTGCCTTGAATCCCGACCTGGGCGTGGCCTACGTGCTGCGACACGTCGGCGGCGATCAGTACGAGTCTCAGGTGACGCTGCCGGACCTGTCGGTCGGGTTGCATACCTGGTATTTCTTTGCCGTAGATCACCAATGCAATACCAGCAACATCTTGACAGTGCAGTACACTTCTCAGTAGACGATGGATATCAAAAATAGGACGAGCAAATCAGGATGGGGAATGACGCTTTTGCTGGCGGCAGTGGTGGCAGTATGCGCGGCCAGAATGGGCGCGCCTCCCACCCCGACGGCAGCGCCCACGTCCACGCCGCAGGCCATGACCGCTGACGCAGCCGGGCGCCTGGTCTCGCGGCCGGTCGCCTGGCCGCCGGCGATAGACGGCCAGGTGGACGCCGTGTGGGAGACCGCCCTGCCGCTGAAGTTGCCTCTCACCTGGGGGCTGGACGGCACGGAGCACGCGCTGGACGCCGAATTGCGGGCGCTGCACACCGAGAAAGCGATCTACTTCCTGGCCCAATGGCTCGGCGAGCCGCCACCCGCTGAGGAGGATATCATTTTCAACAAGCTCACCGTTCACTGGCGCATCCCCGAGCCAGAAGGGGCGGCGCGAGGCCCGGATTGCACCGTCGCCTGCCACACCGCTTTTGCCGACGGGCAGGGTCGCTTTGCCTACGCCAACGCCGAGACGATCCCTCCAGGCGGCAGTGAGGCGCTGCCGGCTGCTGGCGGCTGGCAGGCCGGGGCCTGGACGTTGGAATGGAGCCGTTCCCTGGTCAACGACAACCCCTTTGATCTCCAGTTCGCCGACCTGGATGGGGCTTACCTTTTCTTCGTCAAGGTCTTTGAGAGAGTTGAGGGCCGCCCGGATCCCGTTTCCGAGCGGCACCTGCTGGTTTTCCAACCATGAGTTATCGTTCCCTCCTTGTCCCTGGCCTGGTCTACCTCTCGACCCTGCTCTACATCATCCTCTTCGCCTGGCTCTCGATCCTGCGCCACGAGACCTTCCAATCCAGCGCCATGGACCTGGGCTACACCGACCAGGTGGTGTGGAACACCCTCCACGGGCGGTTCATGCGCTTCTCCACCTACCAGAACGCTCCCATTGACCTGCCCCTGGATCAGTTTCGCCGCACCGATATCCTGCTGGCCTACCACGTGGAGCTTATGCTGGCCCCCATCTCCCTCCTCTACCTGATCTACGACAGCCCCGTGACGCTGCTCCTGTTACAGACGGTGGTCATCGGGCTGGGGGCCTGGCCCGCCTTTTGGCTGGCCCGGCAGCGCCTGGGGAGCGACTTTGCCGGGCTGGTCTTCGCCCTGGCTTACCTTTTGGCCCCGGCTGTGGAGGGAGCCAACCTGTCCGATTTCCACGCCGTCTCCCTGACGGCCAGCCTTCTTCTCTTCGCCTTCTACTTCCTCCAGGCGCGCCGCTACAGGCTCTTTTTCGTCTTCATCGTCCTGGCTATGAGCGCCAAAGAGGATATCTCCCTCCTGGTTCTGATGATAGGGCTGTACATCCTCTTTGGGCTGAAGGAGCGGAGGTCAGGGGCGCTCACGGCCCTGATGGGCCTGGGCTGGTTTCTGGTCTGCACTCAGGTGATCCTGCCTCATTACAACGGCCTTCCCCTCTCTCCTTTCCTACATCGACTCGCCATCTTCGGCCCCACGGTCAAGGAGTCGCTGTTCAACCTCTTTCGGGAGCCTGTTTTGCTCCTGAAATGGCTCCTTCAGCCGGAGATCGTCGCCTATCTGGGGGGGCTGCTGGTCAGCGCTGGCTTCATGTCCTTGTTCAGTCCGGTAATTCTGGGCCTCAGCGCCCCCGTGGTGGGCATGAACGTCTTCAGCGCCTGGAGCTGGACTTATTCGGAAGGGGCGCACTACTCTGCGTCCATCGTCCCTTTCGTCGTCGTCTCGGGGATCCAGGGGCTGGATTGGCTGGCCCGGCAGTTCTGGGAGCGGTGGGGCGTTCCGCGCCGGAAGGCGATCAACGGCCTGGCTGTTCTGGTTCTTCTCATCAGCGGATATCATCATTATCAGGTCGGCGTCTCCCCCCTGGCTCGGGGCTTCCGCCCGCCTGGCCTCACTCCCCACCATCGCCTGGCGCGGGAGTTCATGGCCCTTATCCCTCCCGACGCCCCTCTCTCGGCCCAGTCCGGCCTTTACCCTCACCTGGCCCATCGGGAGAAAGCCTACTTATTCCCGGCCATCAACGACGCCGAGTACGTCTTTCTGGACGTGACCAGCCCTTCTTATCCCATCAGCGTGGAGAAGCTGTATGGGAAAGTACGGGGACTCCTGGATTCGCAGGAGTTCGGCGTGCTGGCTGCCCAGGACGGATACCTGCTGTTGAAAAAGGATTCGTCCGAGAGCCTGGAGACGGATCTGCCCGATGAGTTCTACACCTTCGCCCGCGCTGATGAGGGGGCCGTTTCTCATCCCTTACAAGTCCGCTTCGCCGATGTGTTGGAACTGGCAGGCTATGACTACTCTATCCTCAAAGTGATCCACGTCCATCAGCTTCCGGCCACCGTGACCACCTACTGGCGGCCCCTGCGGCCCTTGAATCTGGACTATGGTTTCACCTTCTTCTTCACCCGCCAAGATGGGGCCATCGTGGGCTGCTACCACGGGGGGACGCCCACCTCCCTGTGGTATCCCCCTGGCGTCTGGCGGGAGGGGGAGGTAGTTCGAGTGGAAACGCCCATCCTGTCCCTGGAGCGGCCAGGCGATGCGATAGTGGCCGTGACCCTGCCCGGAGCCGATCCCTGGTCGGTGGAAAGCCGTCTGCCGCCTGTGGAGGGTGTCGGCGGTCAGCCCGTGGAGATTCTTCAGGAGGAAAGTCTGCTGAGGCTCTTCAGCTTCCCATAAACGAAGAGGGACCCTGCTTTAATGAACGACAGTTGAGAGTCAGGAGGAGTGCTGTGCCTCGCGCTTTGCTGGTTATGGCCAAGAAGCCTTCGGTGGGGAGGACCAAAACCCGGCTCTCCCCACCCCTGAGCGGCCAGGAGGCGACGGAACTGTATCGCTGCTTCCTGCTGGACACCCTGGCGCTGATGAAACTGGTGGAGGACGTGCAGCCTATCATCGCCTATTTCCCTCCTGAGGCAGAGCCTTTCTTCCGCCGCTTTGCCCCGCCCGGCTTCGACTTCGTACCCCAGGTGGGGGCCGACCTGGGGGAGCGATTAGACAACGTCCTGACCCACTGTCTGGAGAAAGGATACCGCCAGGCGGTGGTCATGGACAGCGACAGCCCCACCCTCCCCGTAGCCTACCTGAGACAAGCTTTCCGGGAGTTGGACGATCCAGGCGTGGAGGTGGTGCTGGGGCCCTGCGACGATGGAGGCTACTACCTCATCGGTCTGAAGTCTCCCTGCCCGGCTCTCTTCCGGGGGATGGTCATGAGCACCTCGACGGTGATGACGGAGACCCTGGAGCGCGCCCGGCAGCAGGGGTTGCGGGTGGCCTGCCTCCCTGGCTGGTACGATGTGGACACCTCTGATGATCTGGAAAGATTGATCGAGGAGCTTCGCTCCCGGCCAGATCAGCGGGCGCAACACACAAGGGCATTCCTGACGCAAATTTGACAACAGCAGCTTTTGGAGTAAAATCAACCCCAGGACGGGAGGTCGTGCGCGGAAAAGAAGCAATATACCCCAAAGTTCCAATTGGTAAGGAGGGCAAGCGTGAGAGTTGGCATAGATGTCGGAGGGACGAACACCGACGCGGTTTTGATGGAAGGGGCAAAGGTCGTCGGCTGGGTCAAGACGCCTACCACCCCCGACGTTACCGGTGGGATCACCACCGCGTTGAAGAACCTGTTGGAGCAGACCCAGGTTCTCCCCACGGCTATCAAGGCGGTGATGATTGGCACCACCCATTTCACCAACGCCGTGGTGGAGCGCAGACGCTTGATGGAAACGGCCCCCATCCGGCTAGGGTTGCCGGCCACCGCCTCTTTACCTCCGATGGTGGACTGGCCGCTCGACCTGCGGGAAGCCATCGGCGACCACAAATACCTGGTGCACGGCGGCTATGAATTCGATGGCCGTCCCCTGTCCCCCCTGGACGAGGAAGAGGTCAGGGAAGTCGCCAGGGACATAGGCAAGAAGGGCATCCAGGCGGTAGCCATCACCTCGGTTTTCTCGCCCGTCAACCCGCAAGATGAAAAGCGAGCGGCCCAGATCATCCAGGAAGAGGCGCCCGACGTTCCTATCTCCCTCTCCCATGAAATCGGGCGCATCGGCCTTCTGGAACGGGAGAACGCCACCATCATGAACGCCTGCCTGATGGACCTGGCCCGCGCCATTGTGAGCGCTTTCAAAAAGGCCCTGGCGGAGATGGATATCCAGGCTCCTTTCTACCTGAGCCAGAACGATGGGACGTTGATGAGCGCTGACTTTGCTGAAAAGTACCCCATTCTCACCTTCGCCTCCGGGCCGACCAACAGCATGAGGGGCGCCGCTTTCCTCTCAGGGAGGCGGGAGGCCGCGGTCGTAGATTTGGGGGGGACGACTTCTGACGTGGGGGTGTTGATCCACGGCTTTCCCCGCCAGGCTTCGGTGGCGGTCAAAATCGGCGGAGTGCGCACCAACTTCAGGATGCCGGATACCTATTCTTTTGGAGTAGGCGGGGGCAGCATCGTCCGCCCTGAGCCTCTGCAAATTGGCCCCCAAAGCGTGGGCTACGAACTGACCACCAGGAGCCTTGTCTTCGGCGGCTCGACCCTGACGGCCACCGACATCGCGGTGGCCGCCGGCCTGGCCGACATCGGAGATGGGGAGGCAGTGAAATCCCTGGACAGGACTCTGGTGGAGAAGGCTTTAGCCCACATCCAGACCATGATCGAGGCCGCCATTGACCGCATGAAGACCAGCGCCCGGCCCATCCCCGTCATCCTGGTGGGCGGGGGGACTATTCTGGTCTCCCGCCAGTTGCAGAGCGCTTCGGAGATGATTAAACCCGAGCACTACCCGGTAGCCAACGCCATCGGGGCCGCCATCGCCCAGATTGGGGGCGAGATAGATCGGGTCTTCTCCCTGGCCCAGATGTCCCGTGAGGAGGCTCTGGCCCAGGCCAAAGAGGAAGCGGTGAACAAAGCCATCACCGCTGGGGCCGAAGCGGAGACGGTAGAGATCGTGGACGTGGAGGAAGTGCCCCTGAGTTATCTGCCCGGCAACGCCGCCAGGATTCGGGTGAAAGCGGTGGGAGACCTGGCGGTGAGTGGAGGGTTCCGTGGAAGGAGCAAAGAACCATGAGAATGCTTGAGGTGCAAAACGTCGAAGACCTGGCTCTGGGGGCCGCCGTGCTGGGCACGGGAGGAGGAGGCGACCCTTACATCGGCAAGCTGATGGGCATCCAGGCCATCCGCGAACACGGCCCGATAACTTTG
Organism: Anaerolineae bacterium; assembly: GCA_034417895.1. Taxonomy (GTDB): domain Bacteria; phylum Chloroflexota; class Anaerolineae; order CAZYHC01; family CAZYHC01; genus DAOULT01. The sequence continues at coordinate 59,887 of DAOULT010000009.1, forward strand.
CTCTCCCTGGACGAGATTGACGACGACGACCTGATCGCTCCTTCGGCCATGATGGGGGCGCCGAGCGTGATGGTGGAAAAGCTCCCCAATGGCAATGAGATCATCAAGGCTTTCCAGGCTTTGGAAAGCTATCTGGGGCGCAAAATCACGGCCACCATGTCCATTGAGGCCGGAGGGCTGAACTCCACCATCCCGCTGACGGTGGCGGCCCGCCTGGGGTTGCCCCTGGTGGATTGCGACGGTATGGGGCGCGCTTTCCCAGAGATACCGATGGTGACCCACACCCTGTACGGTATTTCGGCCACCCCCTTCGCCATGGCCGACGAAAAAGGCAACAGCGCCATCTTGAACACCATCGATAATCACTGGACGGAGACTTTCTCGCGCAGCATCACCGTAGACATGGGCTGCACGGCCCTCATCGCCTGCTACGCCGCGACGGGCAGGCAACTGAAAGAGTGCGCCGTGCCCCACACCATCACCCTGGCCGAGGAGATCGGGCGTACCATCCGCCAGGCGCGCTCCTCCCATGCTGACGTGGTGGCTGCCGTCAGGGGAGTGACCGGCGGATTTGAGATTTTCAGGGGCAAAGTTATGGATGTGCAACGCCGCACGGAGGCCGGTTTTACCAGGGGCGAAGCGACCTTCGCCGGCATAGATGAATACGCCTCCCAGACTCTTCAACTGCATTTCCAGAACGAGAACCTGGTAGCCATTCTGGACGGCGCAGTGGTGGTTTCTGTACCCGACCTCATCACCGTTCTGGACGCTGAAACGGGAGAGCCAATCACCACCGAAGGGCTGCGCTATGGCTTTCGCGTGGCCGTCGTGGGCCTGCCCTGCCCCCCCCAGTGGCGGACTGCGGCGGGGCTGGCTCTGGTGGGGCCGCGTTACTTCGGCTACGATATCGACTACCTGCCCGTCGAGGAAAGATACGGCTAGAATTAGAAGAAACCAGGTTTTTCAGCAAAAACCTGGTTTCTAAATAGAGTTGCTTCAAGCCTCTTTACGTCCGGCTTCCCGGAGCTTATTCAGCACCAGGGCGATGCTGGCCCGCACCTGGCCCGCTCCGCAGAAGGGGTCAACCCCCAGGATTTCCTTGATACGAGCCTGGCGGTAGGCCAGCGTATTGCGATGGATGTAGAGCTTCCTGGCGACCTCGCTCCGACTTTCCCCTGACAGGCAGAGCATCTCCAGCGTCTTGAGCAGGTCGGTGCCGTTAGCCACGTCGTAAGCCATGAGCGGTCCCAGCACGTCGTTGACTATCTGCTGCGATTCCTTGCGCCCGGAGACGAGATCGAGCACGGAGTAGAAGCTCAGGTCGTCGATGTGCATCACCTGGCCTGGGCCGAACAATCTGCGTCCTATTTCGATGGCTTGCAGGGCGTCGTTATAGCTGTGATGCAGGTCAGAAAGGTGTCGGCCAGTGCTGCCGATCCCGATGGAAAGGCGCATCTCGCGCCATGAATGTCCAGGAGGTCTGGCCGCGGACGGGCTGCGCGCCGTGCGTCCGCGGCGTGAGGCGTCGCGTGATTTCGTCTTTTCGAACTCTTCCAGGATTGCTTCGCCCAGGGCGATAGTCCTTTCCTGGATAGATTTCGAGGATAGGGCCTCGCCGTCCACCCCAATCAGCACCACGATGCGGCTGCCACGGCCTACGACCACGTTGCGGCTGGAAACCTGGCGAACCATCCTATCCACCAGGCGATAGGTTTTTTCGTGGCGTTGGCTGGTCTCGTTGCTGGGCAGGGCGGCGTTATTGCCGTCAAGCTCTTCTTCGCTCTCGATGCTGACCACCATGACCACGCGCTTGTCCTCCAGGTCTATCCCCAGAGAAAGGCCCCGGCTGGCGGTGACCTCCGGGCTGCGCATCGAACCGTGCAGTACTTCGTCCAGGAAATCTCCCCGCAGGCGGCGCTCCATTTCCTTGACGCCTTCGGCCCGCATACGCTCCAGGGCGATGACGGTCATTCCGTGCTTCAGCGCAAATTTCTGCTCCTCGTTGACTGCTCCGCCGCATTTGAAGAGCAACACGTAGCCGCTCAAGGTCTGCCCCACCTGGATGGGCTGGAGCGAGACGTCGAAGGCACGTTCGTCAAGTCCTCTCAAGGCGCCTTCCAGCTCTCCGACCAGGCTGGCCGGGTCGTTCGCCCGGCCAGGGGGGCCTATGTCGGGTTTCCAATCGCCGTCATCGAAGAGGGTGTTGAGCAATCGCTTCCCTTCTTCTCCAAAGGGGCTGGTGGCGATGACGTGGAGGTCGGCGTCGGTGGCGACCACGGTGCTCTCCAGCAGTTCGGCCAGAGAGCGAATCAGGGTCTCCAGCGAGGCCCCCATCAAGGCTTCCTGGGTCAGGCGGTCGTGCACCGACAGGGCGTACTCCAGCCGCTTGGTCTGGCGGTGCAATAGCTCGGTGAGCACCGCCAGTATGATGTCGGAATAGAGCACCTTGTCGCCCGGCACGGTCAGCAGAGGGAGGGCCAGCTCGTCGGCCCGCCGGCTCAAAGCCTCGATATCGCCTTTGAAGTAGCGGCCTATGTAGCAGAAAATCACCCCGGCGCAGCCCCGCCGGGCCAGTTCATCCAGCCAATGGAGTTGCTTTTCCAGGTTGTCGCGCACGGCAAAGAAGGCGGTTACCAGGAGTTCGTTGCCTCTGAGCAGCCGATAGGCGTCGTCGGTCTCCATCACCGTAACGGTGGTCACGATGCGCTCCAGACCGGCGCTGCCGCCCAGGACAACAGCCTGGCGCAACGGCCCTAACGTCAGAGCTTCGCGGAGCGTGATGCCCATGAGATTAGTGCCCATTTTTCTCCCCTCCTGCCTGCCTCTGCTCTGTCAGGTCAGGGTGATTGTAGCACAGGTGGACGGAGATGTCAAAAACAACGACGGGCGATTGTGCAATTAACCAGGTTGGAGCCCCAGGTCAGGCTTCTGGGATGTGCATGTGCACTATATCCTTGACAGGTAAAATGTGATATACTACTATTGGGTTGTTGTACTATTCAAGGCTGTTCGTCGCCTGTCGCCAGGCTGTCTGGCCTTAGCGGGCGAGCAAAAACCAACTATCAGGGAGGTGACCATGCCCACCTACGAGCTGAAGAGCAAAGAGGAGTGTGAAGATTTTGTGCGGGGATGTACCGTGCTGGGCACCGGCGGGGGCGGCGCTCCAGAACGGGGAATCAAGCTCCTCCACGGGGCGCTGGACGCAGGTTTGAGGCTCGGCTGGCGAGATGTAAGCCAGATAGCGGATGACGTCTGGGTGGTTTGCCCCTTCCTGATGGGGTCTATCGCGCCCCGCACCCCGCAGGCCGAGGCCGAGATGTTGACCTTCGGCCTGAACAAAATCCGCTACCCCAACGCCATTATGAACGCCATCCAGGAATTGGAAACCTACAGCGGGAAGGAGATCGGGGCCGTGATTCCCATCGAGCTGGGCGGGGGCAACACTGCCGAGTCGGTGGTGCAGTCTGCCCGACTGTCTTTGCCCACCGTTGACGCCGACTACGCCGGGCGGGCCATCCCGGAGATAATCCAGATCACCCCCGTCATCTACGACAAATCGCTGGCCCCGCTGAGCGCCGTTGACGAGTGGGGGAACATCGCCATCATCAAAGAGGCCGTCAATCCCCCTATGGCCGAGCGCCTGGGGAAACTCCTCAGCGTGGCCGCCTTTGGTTTGGCGTGCATGGCCGGCATCCTGCTGAAAGGCCGCGAGGTGAAGGAAATCGCCATCCCGGGAACCCTGACCGCCAGCCTGAAACTGGGGCAGGCCATTCGCCAGGCGCGGGCGGAAGGGGCCGACCCGCTGGCCGCCGCCACCAAAGCGATGAATGGCTGGCTGCTCTTCAAGGGCGTCGTTACCGAGAAAGAGTGGGAAGACCGGGCAGGCTACCTGTGGGGCACTCACACCCTGGACGGCGTAGAGGAATTCGCCGGCAGAAGCTTCAAGGTCTGGTACAAGAACGAAAACCACGTGTCCTGGCTGGACGGCCAGCTCTACGTGATGAGTCCTGACCTGGTTTGCCTGGTAGACCTCCAGACCGCCGAGCCGATTACGAACACCAACATCGCCACAGGCCACCAGTTGGCCGCTATCGGCCGGCGCGGCGCGGAGATGTTCCGCACAAAGAAGGGCCTGGAAAACCTGGGCCCCGCCCACTTCGGGTTTGACGTGCCCTACGTGCCCATTGAGCAAATAGTATAGCGAGTTATGGAAATGGCGGCCTCCATCCTCCAACGCCTGTTCGCTCGGTTGTGTGAGGGGGCTTGAGACGTGGGGAAGAGGGAATATCTTAAGGGAAAAGAGGAGAGCATGGAAGTCTTAAAAGCAATCCAGGAACGGAGGAGCATCCGGACCTTCGGCCCGGACCCGGTTCCCGAGGAGCTTCTGCGCAAGCTGGTGGAGGCCGGCATCTGGGCTCCAAGCGGGGGCAACGCTCAGACCTGGCGCTTCATCGTCGTCACCGATCCGGCCAGTATCAAGCGGATAAAGATGCTCAGCCCAGGGCTTTCGGGCGACCCGCCCGCCATCATCGCCATCTGCCAGGACGTGGACGAGGCCGAGCGCAAAGGCTCTAAACTGGGCCGGGAAATGACCCTGATGGACTCCGCCATGGCGGCGCAGAACATTATGCTGGCAGCCTACGCCGAGGGGCTGGGCACCTGCCCCATTTGCTCTTTCCACCCGGCCGGAGTCCAAAAGTTGCTCGATTTGCCCCATCACATCGTACCGCAAATCCTGATCTCCCTGGGGTGGCCGCAGAGCATCCCGCGCCCGCCTCAGAGAAATTTTGACGTTTTGTGGTTTCAGGAGTACAGCGAACATGAATGAGCACCTGGAAGCGGAAGTGTTCGCCCTGGTATGCTACATGGTCACCAGCGCCTGCAATCTCCCCCGGGAGAACAGGCTGTATGGCCCTTACCGCCTGATCGAAGCCGCCAGCCGATTGATCACTATACTGGAAAAAGAGGGGGTTAAAAGCGCCAGATTGGACGACATTCGCCAGCGCATCGTGGATGGAAAGTCCACTCTGATGGAAGATGAGGCGGCCTTTACCGCCTTTCTGGAGGATTTGGTTATGGCCCTGATTCCCCTGATGAAAGAGGAGAACGAAGAAGAAAGGACAGAAGACGATTGATCAGGAAGAAGCCAGGGTTTTTAACAAAAACCTGGTTTCTAGAGAGGGAAGACAGTTAACCAGGGAGAGGGGGTGATGGATGCCAAAGGACGAGGAAGAAGCTAAAAACGGCAGCCGAAACAGCGAACGTTCATTGTTTGGCTGCCCCAATAGTTAGTTAAAGGAGGAAATTTTACGATGAGGATGATAAAATTGGCGTTCTGCCTCAGTATGGTGATGTTCCTGCTGGCCGTGCCCGTTGCCAACACGGCGCCCCCCTTGCAAGCCCCTGATGAAGAAATGATCGTGCGCTGGGACGAGGACTGGCCTACCTACATGGACCCGGCTGTGGGCAGCGACTTTTCGGACTGCATGGCTATCATCAACCTCTACGATAGCCTGGTCTTCCCCAACGACGACGGCACAGTTCGCCCCCACCTGGCTACCGATTGGGATATCTCGGAAGATGGCCTGACCTACACCTTCCAGTTGCGCGACGACGTCAAGTTCCATAACGGAGATATGCTGACGGCCAGCGACGTGGCCTTCAGCGCCAACCGCCTGCTGGAAATCGGCGAGGGCTTCGCCTACCTCTTCGCCAACATCGGGGAGGTAACGGCCCTCGATGACTACACAGTAGAGTTCAAGCTGAAAGCGCCCTTCGGGCCTTTCCTCCAGGCGTTGGTGCGGCTGTACATTCTGAACGAAGACGAGGTCATGGCTAACGCCCTGGCGGAAGGCATCTACGAAGACAAGGGAGACTATGGCCGGGAGTGGCTGCTGACCCACGATGCCGGCAGCGGCCCCTACCAGGTCAAAGAGATGAAGATGGAGGAATACCTGATCGGGGAGTGGTTCTCCGACTGGTGGGGCGGCTGGGAAGAAGGGGCCCCCAAATACTTCAAGGAGATGGCGAGCACCAGCCCGGTGACCATGCTCACCTTGATGTCGAACAGGGAAATAGAGATTTCCGATGAGTTCCAGCCCCTGGAGAGCCTGCAGGCCCTGGACGAAATATCCGGCGTGGACATCGTGACCTTCTACAACGCCCACAACCTGAACATCATGCTCAACACCCAGGTGCCGCCCACCGACGACATCCACTTCCGCAAAGCGCTGGCCTACATCACGGACTACGACACCGTCATCACCGATATCTGGCCTGACTGCGTGCAGTCGGTAGGCCCCGTCCCCTTCAACCTGCCCGGCCACAACCCCAACCTTTACCAGTACAAGCGCGACCCGGACAAGGCCGCCGAGGAGCTGGCCCTTTCGCCTTACGCCGACATGCTGGATGAGTACCCCATCACCCTGTCCTGGTGCGCTGAGGTGCCCGACGAAGAGAAGTTGGCCCTCCTCTTCCAAAGCAACTGCGCCGAATTGGGGATCGACGTCGAAGTCTACAAAAAGCCCTTCGGCAAGATGATCGACGACGCCCAAACGGTGGAAACCACCCCCAACGCCTCCATCATTTTCGTGGCCCCGCACTATGCCGAAGCCGGTTCGATGCTGGAATCGCGCTACCACTCCAAGTCGCAGGGCACGTGGGAACAGTGTGAGTGGTTGGGCATTCCCGATATCGACGCCGCCATCGACGAGGCCCTGGCTACGGTGGATCAGGAAGAGCGTTTCGCCAAGTACGCCGCCATCCAGGAGGAGCTGGTCGAGCTGTGCCCGACCATCTGGATTTTCGACCAGGCCGAAAAGCGCGCCTACCAGGACTACATCTACTTCCCGGCAGCCGAGAAAGCCAAAGCCGGTGAGGCTGTCAACCCGGTCATGGGCTACGTCACTTACGTGCACGACATTAAGGTCTTCCCGGAGACGAGACAGGAACGGCTGGCTGAATAACCGGCTGAGGGAGCACTCGCTTTGCCCGGTGAGGGAGGGGAAGCCAGGCTTTCCCCTCCCTCCTCAAGGGGCGAAAATAGGTTAGAAATAAAAGGAATAGTTTATTATGAGACTGGGGCCGTTTCTGGTACGCAGGCTTGCTCTTTCCGTATTTGTCCTGTTTGGACTGTCTATTGTGATTTTCGTCATTGCCCGGGTGGTGCCCGGAGACCCGGCCAGGATGGCGCTGGGGCCCAGAGCGCCGGTGGAGACGGTGGAAAAGCTGCGGCAGCAGATGTACCTGGATAAACCGATCTACCAGCAATACGTCCTGTGGCTGGCCGGGGTGGTCAGGGGAGACCTGGGGCAATCCCTTTTCACCCGGCGCCCGGTAACGGTGGACATCAAGGAGTTTCTGCCGGCCACTTTAGAGTTGGTCATCCTTTCTTCTCTCATCATGGCCGCGGGAGGCATCTCTTTAGGGGTTCTGTCGGCCATATACCCGGACACCTGGTTTGATAACGCCGTGCGTATCTTTTCCTATCTGGGGATCGTCACCCCGGCTTTCGCCTGGGCGGTGATTTTCATGCTCATCTTCGGCTACGCCTGGCCCATCTTACCCACCCTGGGCCGCATAAGCGACGGGCTGACCGCCCCCCCGCTTATAACCGGCATGATCAGCGTGGACGGCCTCCTGGCAGGAGATTTCGCCGTGTGCTGGGACGCCTTCAAGCACATGATCTTGCTCGCCATCTCCCTGGCGATGGGCGGGATGTCTCAGGCGGCCCGCATCACCCGCTCCAGCATGGCCGATAACCAGAACAAAGACTACATTCTGGCTATGATCGCTTATGGCGTCCCCAGGCGGGTAGTTACGACCAAGTATCTCCTGAAACCCTCGCTCATCCCCACCATCTCGGTGATGAGCCTGGACATGGCCGCCCTGTTCGGCAATGCTTTCCTGGTGGAGTTAATCTTTAACTTTCCGGGCCTATCGCGCTATGGCATCGAGACCATGCTCAATAAGGACGTGAATGGCATCATCGGCGTGGTGATGATTCTGGGGATCGTGTTCGTTTCCAGTAACATTATCGTGGACGTGATTGTAGCTTATCTGGATCCCAGGATCAGGCTTTTAGGCGGGAGGAGCGTTTAATGGCAGTGAGAGAGATTGTGGTAGAAGAGGTGGCCGAAAGTCCCTGGGCCAGAAGGCGGGATGACCTGTACAAGAACTGGTACAAATTCTCTCGAAACTCTCTGTCGGTGGTGGGGCTGGTCATGGTGCTCGTCATCGTTTTCCTGGCTATCTTTGCCCCCTACGTTACCCCCTACCCTCAGCACGCCGGTAAGTTCGTCGATTTCAAGGGGGCCAGCCTCCCTCCCAGCGTGCCGCACCTGATGGGGACGGACGTGTTTGGGCGGGACATCCTGACCAGGGCCGTCTTCGCTCTCAGGAATGCGCTGTTGATGGCCCTCGGCGTGCTGGCGGTCAGCGTTCCCCTGGGGGCGCTGACCGGCCTGTTGGGCGGTTACTATCAGGGTACCTGGGTGGGAACGCTCATCATGCGCCTGACGGACGTGTTCATCAGCATTCCGCCCTTAATCCTGGCTCTGGCGGTGGCCTCCATCCTGAAGCCGACCCTCATGAACTCCATGATGGCCGTCACCGTCTCCTGGTGGCCCTGGTACACCCGCCTGACCTATGGCCTGGCTTCTTCCCTGAGCAACGAGTACTACGTGCAGGCCGCGGAGCTGACGGGCACCAGCAAGCTGCACATCCTGTTCCGTGAAATCCTGCCCAACTGCGCCTCCTCTATCTTCACCAAGATGGCGCTGGATGTGGGGTGGGTGATCCTGGTGGGGGCCTCTCTGAGCTTCGTGGGCCTGGGGGAACAGCCCCCCAAAGCAGCGTTGGGCACGATGGTCGCCGATGGGGTGAAGTACATGCCCGCCCAATGGTGGATCGCGGTCTTCCCGGCCCTGACCATTATGGTCGTGGTGCTGGGATTTAACCTGTTCGGTGATGGCGTCCGCGATATGCTCGCCCCGGAGGAGGTGTGAGGGACGATGGCTAAGCCACTTCTGGACATTCGAGACCTGCACGTCTGGTACCGCGTCTACGGCGGTACGCTGAAGGTGCTTAACGGCGTCAACTTCAGGGTGGAGATGGGCGAAAGGGTGGGGCTGGTGGGGGAGACAGGCTGCGGCAAAACCACCACCATGAAGGCCGTGCTGCGCATCCTCCCTAAATTGGCCCTCATTCCCCAGGGCGAAATCCTGGTCCACGGCAAAGACGTGCTCAAGATGGATGGCCGGGAACTGCACGACCTGCGGGGTCGGAGTCTGTCTATGATCTTCCAGGATCCGACCGCTGCCCTCAACCCGGTGTTCACCATCGGCCAACAGTTGTACGACGTCATTCGCTATGCCACAGGCTCCACGGGCAATGACATGAGGGACAGGAGAGAAGTCGCCCTGAGAGCGCTGCGAGAAGCGCGCCTGCCTGACGCCGAAAGGATGCTGGATAGCTACCCCATTCAGCTCAGCGGCGGTATGCGTCAGCGGGTGTGCATCGCCTTCTCCATCGCCACCGCCCGCGAGTTGCTCATCGCCGACGAACCGACCACCAACCTGGACGTGACTATTCAAGACCAGGTGTTGAGCCTCATCAGAGACCTGGTGGAACAGCGGGGCACTTCGCTCATCCTGATCACCCATGCGCTGGGCCTGGCGCGAGAGATGACCAACCGCGTCTACGTGATGTACGCCGGCAACATGATCGAGGTCTCGGAGACCGAGGAACTGTTTGCCAATCCGCTTCATCCTTACACCCTGGGGCTGCTGGCTTCGATGCCCCGCCTGACGGGCGGCGGTTTTGCCGAGGGCATTCCGGGCCGCATCCCGGATTATAGAAATCCACCTCCCGGCTGTCGTTTCCACCCGCGCTGTGAGCGCGCCTTTGCCCCCTGCTTTGAGGCCAAGCCCCCCTTCTTCGAGGTGGACGCCGGGCACAAGGTGGCCTGTTTCCTGTACCAGAATTCGGCGGAGGGAGAAGAACGTGACTAACGATAACGGCGGGAGCGAAATCCTGGTAGTCAAAGGTCTGGTGAAGCATTTCCCCATCAATCAATCCACGCTGCTGCGGAGGAAGTGGGTGATAGTCAAAGCCGTGGATGGCATTAACTTCACCGTGCGCAAAGGGGAATGCCTGGGCCTGGTGGGAGAGTCCGGCTCGGGCAAAAGCACGACGGCCTACACTGTTGTCGGTCTGTATCCCCCTACCGAGGGCACGATCCTGTTCAAGAGTCAGAATATCGGCATGGCCGCCACCCGCCGCCCCCTGGCGCTCAAAAAGGACATCCAGATCGTATTTCAGGATCCAGGCTCTTCCCTGAACCCCCGGCGCAGCATCGACCAGATTTTGGAAACGCCCCTCAAGGTGCACCGCATGGCTAAAGACGGGCGGGGGCTGGAGAAGAAGGTCGTAGAGTTGCTGGATATGGTCGAGCTGCCGGCAGGCTACCGCTTCAAATATCCGGCTACCATCGGCGGAGGGGAGCGGCAGATGGTGGCTATCGCCCGCGCCCTGGCTACCGACCCCTCGTTCATAATCCTGGACGAGCCTACCTCGGCCTTGGATGTCTCCGTCCAGGGCAAGATCATCAACATGCTGATCCGTCTGCAAAAGGATTTTGACCTGACCTACCTGTTCATCACCCACGATTTGAGCCTGATGCGTAACGTGGCTACCCGCATTGCCATCATGTACCTGGGGAAGATTTGCGAGGTGGCTGAAGCGGTCGAATTCTTCGAGAGGCCGCTGCACCCTTACACCCAGATGCTTCTTTCATCCATACCGGTGCTTTCGGCGGAAGAGGAGGCCCTGAAGCCCAAGAAGATTCACGCCGTGGGCGAAATCCCCAGCCCGGTGGACGTGCCGCCTGGCTGTTCGTTTAACACCCGCTGCCCGCTGGCTACCGACATTTGCCTGGTGGAAGACCCCATTATGCGGGAGATGAGCGCCGGGCATTTCGCCCGCTGCCATAACATCTGATCGCTTATTGGAAGAAACCAGGTTTTTGCCAAAAACCTGGTTTCTGGGTAGTTTAATCTTATGTCAAGGAGGAAAAGAGAGATGCCCACAACTTTAGACCTCGAACTGGGAGTGGCGGCCTATAAGGTCGTCAGAGATTTGCTGAACATACAGAAAGGTGAAAGCCTGCTCATCACCATCGATTCGGTCGGCTACTGGCGTCTGGCGGAAGAGACGGCCAAGGCCGGGGAGGCCCTGGGGGCCAAAGTTATGGTGGCCTGGCATTCCACTCCCCCCGGCTATGGAAAGGTCGGCGACCCTTATCTGCCCGATAGCCTGAAAGCCGCCATCCCGCAGACCGATGCCTGGGTCGAGTACAACAATCAATGGCTGCTGTACTCCACCCCCTGGGAGACTGCGCTCTCCAGCGCGGAGCGGGTGCGCTACCTCTTCCTGGGGGGACTGGACGAAGACCAATTTGTGCGCTGCGTGGGCAAGGTAGACCTGGAATTGCAGGACGCCTTCCAGACCACGCTGGTAGACCTGACTAAGAAGGCCCGAAAGATGCGCATCACCACCCCGGCCGGCACAGACGTCAGCTTCGAGAACGGCGACCGCCCGGTAACCAATGAGCTATGGGCCCACGAGCCAGGCGCCCACTTCCTTCTGGGGCAGATGGGCTGGGCCCCCATCGAGGAATCGATCAACGGGGCCATTGTGTTCGATGGTTCGTTCTCTGGCGGCGGCGATGCTGACCTGGGCGTTTTGCGCCAGCCGATCACTTTCCACGTGGAAGAGGGGGTGTGCGTGGACATCACCGGCGGGGAAGAGGCCAAGTTCCTGCGCGGCTGGTTTGAGGGGTTGAACGACCCGCTCATGTACCATGCCGCCCACGTGTGCTATGGGTTCAACCCTGGGGCCAGGCTCTCCGGCCTGTGCACCGAGGACGAGCGGGTGTGGGGTTCGACCGAATGGGGCTTCGGCTACCAGGGGCCGTT
>DAOULT010000010.1:0-13370 GCA_034417895.1 Anaerolineae bacterium
CCTAAACTCGGATCGATAGGCTGTAACACCATGCGCTCTTATTTGCGCAACCTGCGCAACAGCTTTCAGTATCCTAAACTCGGATCGATAGGCTGTAACCCTTACCAAAATCAACATGAGCCACCTCCCCGACAGCTTTCAGTATCCTAAACTCGGATCGATAGGCTGTAACCTCCTGCCGCTTATTGCAAAAACATGGAGGCCCTGAACTTTCAGTATCCTAAACTCGGATCGATAGGCTGTAACCTGGGCCAGGACGCTCTCAATGGCTTCGCCCAGAAATTCTTTCAGTATCCTAAACTCGGATCGATAGGCTGTAACTGGAGGTGACCGGGGCGAACGGCGAGTCGGATGAGGAGCTTTCAGTATCCTAAACTCGGATCGATAGGCTGTAACTCACCTTAGGCCCCGCCTGCTTAGCGAATTCGCGAACTTTCAGTATCCTAAACTCGGATCGATAGGCTGTAACTATTGAGCGATACGCGGCTGGCGAACGCGATTTTAGGCTTTCAGTATCCTAAACTCGGATCGATAGGCTGTAACAGGTCACTTCTGCACGTTGAGAAGGGCCAAAAAACCCTCTTTCGCCCATTACGGGGCTTAGAAACGCTCCTGGCGCGTCCTTTTTGGCGTGTCTGACTTTCAACATTATAACTCATCCTCCCTTCTCTCGCAAATCCCTTTCTTGCTCAGAAAGTGGGGGGTTTTGCGAAACTTTTCAGGCCCAAAAAGACCCCAAAAGCGGCCCTAGAGCCATTTTTCCTTTCAGTATCCTGAACTCGGATCGTCAGGCTGTAACTCTGACCGAAATCCGTCTGTGATTTGCGAAGGTCGCCTTCCGCTCAAGAGGGGCGACAGACCTGCCAGTAATGACAGAATTGATAACATTCCTCCGGCAATCCGGGGTCGATCTCCTCTTCCACCAGCCGCATCCTCTCGTCTCGCTCCTCAATGAACCATTGGCGCAGTTCATCGTCGATAAAGTGGAAATCTCGCTCGACCAGCAGCCGTCCATCCTTGAAGGTGGGATAAACCACGCAGCCGATGTTGATCGGGTATTCGTAGATGCTTTCCATGACCAGGGCGTAACCTGTAGTGGTCAAACGATGGAAGTCGCGGCGGAGGCCGAACTTGATGTCCATGATCATCGGCTCCGAAAAGAGGAAAGCATCGGCGGAAAGATGGGAGGAGAGACCCAGGAAAGCGCCGTCCAGCTTTTGCTCCACGGTGACTGGCAGGGCCAGGGCCACCAGCGAATCCGGCCCGATGTAGGGCTGCCTGGCCAGAACCTCCTGCACCCTGGCCGTGATGCGGTGGTATTCAAAGCTCCAAAGCAGGTCGATCTTGCTTTCCAGGGAGTTCTCTATCTCTTCTGACAGAGGGCTGTCTTCGAGCAGCATGGCGTCAGGTTGGCTCAAGGTGGTCAGGGTCGATAGACACCGCACCCCATCGCGGTAGATGATCCGCTTGGCCTCCAGGATCATGGTGGTGATCAGGTGATGCAGTACGCTGCCTTCCACCATCAGGGCATTGGGCGGGGCTTTGATGCCCTCTACCCGACGCAGGTAGACGTCGCGGCCGGTAGGGCAGTAGCGGCCGGCGATCTCGTAAAGGCCCAGCCTGGCCTCATAGATGGGCGACAGGGGTGGTTGATGCCAGCTCCAGCCCCGCAGGTCAGGGTGCACCTCATTCTCCCTGGATTGGGGCAGGAGGCGACGCAACAGAAATCTTTTCTCTTCCTGATTTAAGAAGTACATTTTCCCTTATCCTCCATCTGGATGGAGCTTAATCTACATCGTTACAGTAACGATAGAACTCACAATCGACGCACCGTCCACGGTGGTGGGTTGGTCCGGGCAGAAGCTCGGTAGCCACCATAGCCCGTATCTTTCCCAGGGTCTTAATCACGAAGCGGCGCATGTTGGGCGTAATAGGCACTTCCAGGGCCTGTTTGGCCGGGATGAAGTACACGAAGGCCCGTCTGACAGGGCGCTGCCATTTATCCTCAACCAGGAGGGCGTAGGCCGCCAACTGGTATTTGTGGTTCAGACCCGGCTTGCCCGTAGTGTGTTTGAATTCTATGGGTATGACCTCGGTGGGCGTAGTGATCACCATATCCAGCAGACCCGACAGCCCCAGCCGCTCGGAATAGAGGTGAACGGAGAAGTGACGCTCTCCCTCGCTCAGACCGTAGGCTCGCAGACTGCGCCGCCGTTCCAGGGCGGCTGTCTCTTCGTGGGCCAGTTGGCCCTCGACCATCTTGTAGGTCACGGGCCGTTTGAGCGGCAGGCAACAGGTAAAGTACACAATGCGTGGGCAGTAGACGTACTGCCTAACGTCCGTCACCTTCAGCGCTAAAGGCTCTTCCCTCACGCCATTCTCCATGTCAGTCCTGCTCTTCCCCCTTCGCCTTGCCCTGGCGAATGACCTCCTTGCGCAGGCGCAGGTCTTTGTCGCATATCGGAAACAACTGGACATTGCCTGCATTCTTGCCCAGCGTTCGCCTGACTTTCTGCATGATCTCTTCCTGGCGGTTGTGGTTCAACTCGCCCAGGAAGGCGCTGTATTGGATGCGCTCCAGGCCATAGTCCAGGCAGGCGTCAGCGATCTTGGCCCGTATCCTGTCGCTGGGGATGTCATACACCAGCAGACATTTCACACTATCACCATCCTCTGGAAGTTCTTGCTGCTCGTCCCTTGCTGCTGCTTATCTTCTCACCATCGCCCGACGAAGGGACGATAGTGCTGCCTCTCGCCACGCACAAAGGTAGCCACGTGCCGGGCCTGGGATTGGATGATGGTGCGCAGCTTGCGCTTTTTGCCCTCGTAGGGTTCCCGGCCCTCCAGCCGTTCCAGCACCTTTTCGGCCAGCAGCCTGCGGGTGGAGTCGGTCAGCCAGCCATCCTCCACCTCCAACTCAACGCCTTTGTTCAAAAGGCCGAACACCACCCGATCCACCACCATCTGGCGGAACTCTTCCACCAGGTCGAGCACCAGGCTGGGCTTGCCGGGCCGGTCGACGTGGACGAAGCCGGCGTAAGGATCGAGTCCGGCCAGGATGACCGCTCCTTCGACCTGGGTGTAGAGGATGCCGTAGCCGTAGTTGAGCAGAGAATTGATCAGGTCTTGAGCGCCGCGATGTTTGCGGCCCTCCCATTCCACGTCAGCCAGGAGGAGCTTGTCCATCGCCTCCCAGTACATGCTGGCCCCTCGTCCTTCCAGGTTGAGAAGCTGAGGACGCACCGCATCGATGTTCTCCCCGTTTAGCTTGCGCAGTTCCTCGGCCAGCACCTCGATCTCTGTGGCTGTGTGACGCACCTCGCGGTATAGCTCCAGGTCCTTCTGCTTGCGGTATTTTGCCATGTACTTGATCAGATTGGCCTGGTTAAAGAGCTTCCCCCTGGCGAAGGCTACTCCCAGGGCCAGGCCCCGATGGTCGGCGTAGGCCACCAGTTGCTGGCGGCGGGTCTTGATCGTGCCCGTCAGTTGCGGCGAAATCACCCTGGCGTAGGGCTTGCCGGAGCGACTGACGAAGCTGATGGGCACCCCGGCCTCGGCGCACTTGTAGATGGCATCGCTGGAGATGCTGACCCCTCCGGCGATGACCAGCAGGTGGTCGATGTTCATCAGCGGCACCTCGGTCACCACCTCTTTCTTGACCGTGACCCTTATGCGTCCCGATTTCTTGCCTATGAAGCTGCCATATTTATCGACAACCAGCAGACGTTCAATGTCCATCATCTTTCAGTACCCTACACTCGGATCGTTAGACTATGGCCGATAAGCGCACCGGGAGCACCCAGTATACCTCAGATGCATACTATCTCATACCAGCCATTGCCCTTGACCGCGTCTTTGCCCACGTGGACGAACTGACCCCACACCAGCCAGGGCAGGAAAGGAGCCAGCTCGCCAGCAACTTTCAGTATCCTAAACTCGGATCGTTGGGTTCCAGCAAAGGTCACCCGCCCCACCAACCCACCAAGTGGTTTAGAACGCCGCTGACGGGTGGAGTAACTGTCCAGTTCCACCCAGTGAGTGTGGTCCTCGACAATCTCCACCGCTTCGGCCTGCTCCATTACCTCCCGGAAGTCGAAGTCCCAGGGCGTATCGGTGAACTCCCGCGTCAGGTCGCGCAGCCGCTGGTGGAGGCGCTGCACGAGAGGGCGAAAGGCGATATGGTGCACCAGTCGATTCTCGTCGATCAGGCGCAGGGGTGTCTTGAAGTTCAAGGTGAGGCGGTCGGTAGGCAAGGTCGAGGCCACAGCCTGCACCTGCTCGTCGGTGACAGGCAGGTCGGGCACGGTGACCATCTGCTGACCGGCTTGCAACAACACCTGGCGCTCGCCGGTCAGGGGGTTTACCGTCGCTATCTCCCGCAGGACAAAGGTGCCGCGTCTCCAGCCGTTTTCTTTTACCCTACGTCCCAGCCCGCCCTGCTCTATAATCTGGTGAGCCATGATCACGTAGGGAAACAGGTTGAGGCTCTGGGCGAACATGGTCAGCCCGAACTCCAGCGTCTCGCCGGGCTGATAGCGGGTTTGCTCTCCCAGCGGCGGCTCGATGGTGTAGGGCCGAGGCACGTCCGCTCCCCGGCCACTCTGCGGGTTGACGGTCGAGACCAGGAAGCAGATAGGGCAGGTGGCATAGAGGGGGCAATCCTGACGGCAGACCTTAGCCTCTTTGTGGAAGCAGAATTGGCGGCGCAGGGCATGAAACAACGCCCCCCGGATGGCCGAACCTTTGTGTTGATTCAATTGGATATGAGTCTGCACTTCGGCCCTGAAGCGCAGGTGGTGGGTGGTGAAATCATTCATAAAACCTGTTTCTCCTGCCTGTTACATGTTTTCGAAGCTCAGTCCTTTCTCCGGTGAGTAGGGTGCATCCACCACCTGGGGCCATTCGTCTTTCCCGCTGTGCACCCGTTGAGCCTGCCGCAACATATGGTACCTCTTCCAGGAGATAGGCACCAGAAGTTGAGTCGCCTCAATGGGCCGCTCCTTCCGGAGGGCATCGAACTCACCTTTCAGTGCCAGGGGGAGCACTTCCAGCCTGTCAAAAAGTTTGTCAAACTGGCTTTCCAGGCGGGAATTAGCGTTGAAGGGGCGCAGGGATTCAAGGAAAGCGGCCTGGAAGTCCTGGGCCGTTTTCCTGTACTCGACCTCCCACTCGGACAGCGCCTCGCCGGTGTAAATCTCGTCCAGCCAGTCCTGCACTGCCGTCTCGTCAATAGGGCGTCCCTCGGCGTAAGTTTCCAGGACGCGCAACGCACCCTGCACCAACCGCCCGTCATATATTCCCTGGCCATCGTCCGGGGCGATGAAAACATGCACCGGGGCCAGGGCCACCCGTCGCTTCCGGTTCACTCGCCCGAAGCGCTGCACCAGCGCCTCCAGCGGAGCCGGATCGCTGAAGATGGTATCCAGATCAATGTTCAGGCTCACCTCAACTACCTGAGTGGAGATAACTAGCACGGGCCGATGCCGGGCACTATCCAGGCCAGTGGCCTCTATAATGCGCTGCTCTTTCTGAATCCGGTCCCGGCCCGTGAAACGGCCATGCACCAGGATGATGTTTTCTGGAGGCACATCGGGAAAGCGTGCCTTTAAAGTTTTATAGGCTTCCTGGGCACGGGCTACCGTGTTGCAGGTCAAAAGCACGGATTGCCCGGCGCGGAAAGCATCTTCAACCCTTGCCAGCCCTGCTTTCTGGAGCAAATCCCCTTCAAGGAGGTGTACTTGATGGCGGGCAAATTTTTGGAAGAGATCCGGGGAAGCAGTGATAGAGGTCAGCTTTCCCACAGCCTCTTCCAGGCAGCAGCGGATGGGACCAGGGAAAGTGGCCGACATGACGAAAAAACGTGCCCCGAAACGCTCCCGCAGGTAACGCACTGTTTCCAGGATGAGGGCCAGACGCGAGGCTTCGTAAGCGTGAATTTCATCGAAGATGAAAGCCCCCAGCGCGTAGTCGGCCAGCATGGCCTCGTAACCTTTCAACTGATAAGTAGCCTTGAGCATCTGATAAGGGCTGAAAACCCGCACTGGGTAGTAAGGCAACGCGGCCAGGTTCCGCCCCCAGCGGGCCTGTTGCGCTGCCTCTTCTGGTGTGTACTCCTGTTCCATAAAGCGGCGGTAGAGGGCCAGTGTGCTCCGCCCGTGCAGCAACCCTACCTGTTTATCAGAGAAAAGTTTCTTCAGCCGGTCGTACATGGCGTTCATGCTGGCCTGATAGGGCAGGGTGTAGAAAAGGCGCGGGAGTTGCCCTTCAAGCTCTGCCTGGCGCCCGGCCCAAAGCAAAGCGGCTTCGGTCTTGCCACTGCCCGTCGGGGCAACCAGAAGGGCCGACCCCTCCGTTTGAGAGGCCAGCCGTTGATGGTTGTAGAGACTTTCACGGGGCAGGCCGGTGGCGTGCAGGATGCCATCCATCGAGAAAGCAGGGCGCGGAAGCGGGCCTGCATGGGCCGAGGCTACGTGGTCGGCCTGGATGAGGTAGCCACGCAGAAGCAGAGTGCTGATGGTCAGAGCTTTCTCCTCTCCAGGGTTTAAGTCTTCCAAATCCCTGACCAAGCGGCGGTAGCGGCGCAACCAGCGGTAAATGCTTTCCCACCCTTGAGTCATGACTTTGGAAACTGCTTCATCTTCAGGAGGGCACGAAGGTACAGAAACTCCTGATTCATCCAGCCCTAACGTTTGCACCCAGTTGGCGGCAGCCTCGTGCAGCCAGTGCCAGAGACCCCGCACCGTCACCTCTTCCAGTTCCTTTATAAGCGTATAGACCGGGTCTTCCGAAGGCTCATATTGATAGGTTGGATCATAAGAGAACCAGAGTTCAGAAGCATCTCGGTGGTGGGAAGCGATGGCCGCCGCCACCCAGGTGGCCTCTTCCTCCTCAAATCCGGCAGTGAGCCAGTTTAAGAAAGCTAAGGAGAGGACTTCATGGCGATGGTTCCAGCGAGGGCCGCCGCGCAGCCGGGCCTGGAAGCCTCGGGCCACTTTGCCCCAGTCGTGGATGAAAACCACCCAGAAGAGCAGATGCCACAGCCGGGGGCCGCCGCATAAATCCGGCAAACCTGGGCGCAGGCGCACCAAGTCAGCCAAACGAGCAAGCACTTCCCAGGTATGTTGGGCCAGGCTTTCGCCCTGCTCAGCTTCTTTCTGGGGGCTTTTGGCCCAGACGTGTTCGAGCCAGTCAGGCCAGGCGGAAGGCGTTGTCATCATCTTCCCCTCCTACCCAGGTGTGAAAAGCCAGCCCCAGCCGGTCTCCTTTAATCTCAGACGAAGTGGGGTCTACCCAGTAAGTAGTTTCCGGCTCGCCTTCAAAGTGCAGGAACTCGTGGCTGTGAACGCGGCGGTGGAGCACTACATAGCGGCCAAAGGTTGGCTGGCGGTTGTGGTTGTAATTCAGGAAGCGCGGCATGAGCACTACAACGCCTCGCGCCGTTTGCAGCGAAAAGCTATAGGGGGCAAGGGTGTGTTCGAAATAGGCGCTTGGGGACTGCACCAGATCTATCATCTCCACCTGGGTATAGGTGAAAAGGTCCTGGGAGCGTCCTAACCCTACCGCGTAGCGCGGGCTGCGGAAGGCATCGGTCCATTCCGGACGGTTGAGATATAGCACCAGGCGCGGGTGGAAGAGGATGCTCCGGCTAAAGGGATTGACTCTTCCTTCCAGGGCTTTGGGCAGATCCGTTCCAGGCAGGTTCCCACGACTCGGGGTCAAGACGTGGATGTGTTCCATATCCTCGACTTTGCTCTGGAAGGTGAAGTGCAGGGCGAATTGCACGCCTTCCGGGTCAAACCACTCTCCCAGAACGCTGCAAACGTGGCCGTATAGAGTAGCCGGAGGGGGCATCTCGTAAGTAGGTTGTATTTCCTGCATGAAGTGAGGATAGCGGAAAGAGGTGGTCAAGCCTTCGGCTACCACTTTAAGCACGCGCATTGTAACCTCCTTCTCATATTCAGGTGCCTGGCGCTTTCAAAGGGCCAGGCGCCTTACTACTCCAGCCAGCGGGCGTTTTCCGGCTTGCGCATTGCATCAGCCAGGGCCAGGAAGACGCGGCGCGGGTGATCTATCTTTATCCGCTCGGTCCAGGGAGAAAGGGCTTCTTCCCCGGCCAGGGCCGCTTCAAACCGCTCTCGCTGCTCGTCCAGGTAGCCCTGCACCCAGCCGATGTAGATATCCGAGAGGATGTCATCGGCGAAGATTTCCAGAACCTGGCGCAGAGCTTCAACCTTGATAACAGGGTGGCCTTTAGCATCGGCCCCTACCACATGGCCGAAGATGTGGTTGCCCCCTTTAGTTATAGCCAGCAGAGCCAGGTCCGGGCTGACATCGGTATAGTGAAGGGCCTGCTTGGCCCCACCAGAGAGGTGGGCCAGCCCTTCCAACAAAGCCGCCACACGCTGTACCCGCTCCTCCAGGGGGAGCCGGTAGGCTTTCTCCTTTTTCAGAGGCTCCAGTTTCTTTTCCTCAGCTTCTTCCACCCGTACATCATCCAGGTTAAGATAGCCTGTCTTGCTGACGTAGGTGAAAGTGCCGGCGGCGTTCAGATCGAGGGAGAAAAGGCCCTGCAACGTGGTGCGGTAGAATTGGTGTTCATAGGGTACAGGGTCTCCTTCCTGGCGAGCCATGACCCCGAAATCGTCTACCACGCTGACCGGAGCGATAGAGACCAGGGTGCTCATTCTGAAAGGGGAGATGCGCGTTACCGTCTCAGCGGTGGGAGTTTCTCCGGCGCGACTTTCGTCCGCCTCACGCGCGGCTTTGGCTGCAGCTCGTTTCGAGGGAGCACGCATGTAGCCAAGCAAGTCGTCGTCCCACCATTTGATGGGATTAGCATCGGTGTAAGCTACTTTTTGCTCCCGATAAACAGGCGCGTGCTGCCAGCCCCAGGGGCCTTTTTCCAGCGTGGTGCGCAGCCAGTAGCGGAAAGCCTGCGCCGAGACGTAGGGATAGGCCCCTTCACGCGTTTTGATCATCTTCACGCCCACCGTGTTGTCGGTGCGGGCGCCGGGTATCTGCCCCAGGTTGTTCAGGGCCGAAGCCGGGGCATCAATGAGAAGTAAACCGGTAATGAAAGACATGGTAGTACCTCCTTCTGGTTAGTTTATTCTTCTTCTTCAATCTCTTCTGGTTCGGGTAGCTCTTCCGCATGGGCCTGGAGCCAGCCTTGCTGGTAGAGCCGTTCGATCATGCGGATGAGTATCAGATCGCGGGCCAAAGGCCAGTCAGAATAGGGAAGGTCTTCCCCCTCTTCAAAGACTGTGATGAACCGGTCAAAGGTGATAACGGGGGGCTGGCCCTGCTTGATGCGTCTGTGACTGGCCTTGATGAGAGCTGTGCGCAAATTGCCGTAGCGATCAGCCGTCAGGAAGGCGTGAAAAAAGCGCCGGTCGTTTTCCTGATTTACGTAATCGGCCAGAGTGTCGCCCAGTTCTCTGATAGCTTTGATTCTGTTCTCGTCCATGTGCACCACCTTTCTTAAAAATAGTTCCGTTAGCTTCCACGAAACCAGGCTGGCTTCGCTCTGTAAGGAATAGGTTGCGCGCGGATCTCCCTTCCTCACCCTGCGCTGGGGAAGGCGCAGGAAGTAAGTCCGAATGAAGCGGGCTGCTTCATCAGGCAGGTGGAAGAGGTCTTCGTAGAGCACGTTGTAGCGGGGTTCGGGCCTTTCTTCTTGTCCCTTTTTGGGGCGGGTGATTTCCCAACCGCGCCGACAGAGAGCTTTCCAGGCGTCCCTATAGGAAGGAGTCATCGCCACTCGCAGGAAGTAGGTGATCTCTAAGGGCAGGTGATAGATGTCCAGCCCCACCCCCTGGCCGCTATTGCTAAAATGATAGGCTGTGATGGAAGTCGGTACTCCTTCTTCCTTCTCCTCCTGCTTTTCAGCCTCGATTTGGAGTAAGGTCTCGATGAACAGTGTGGCGACGCGGTGAGGAGGTTCCGGCAGCTTTTTGCTTCCTTCCAATTGTGCTGTGAGGATAGCCTGACGGTTCTGCTCCAAAAAGCGGCGGGCGAAGTAAAAGGTCAGAGTTGGATCGTCGGCGTGGACGGCCAGAAGCCGCCCCTGGACTTTGGCGCAGCCCAAAGGGAAAGCGTGAATAGCCAGGAGTGCCTCGCCGGAGACGGGCAGACCGGCATCACCGTAGGGGTGAAAGTTAATGACCCCTTCTCCGGTGATGAGAGGGATATGCTGGCGAAAGGTGCGGCCGGGCGATAATTTCCCTTTAATATCCAGGGAGATAGCCACAGCAGGTTGCCCGGTGAAGACACAATGCTCTTCTAATTGAGGTGCATCAGTGCGGTAGGCGTAAAGCACCCGCTCAGCATATTCCTGACGACTTTCGGGCCGTTTCTCAAAAGCCGGGTTAGTGAATCCGGAGTTGGGAAAGACTACGGTGAGAAAGGACTTTAGGGGGTTTATAACATAATTCTCGGCCATGTATTGGGCGACGGCTTCCAAGTCCTCTTCAGTCAGGTCCTCTGGCTTGCGTTTTCCGGCGAAGGCGGTGATGGTCGCCACGCCGATGTCAATAAAAGGGTGTCCGGTATTAGCTTGCATATGATGCTCACCTCCTATCCAAGTTTATTTACTTTCTCTTTTTCACAGCGAAATTTAGAAAGAGTTGACAACTTCTATAAGTCGTGGTATTATTAAAACCAGAAATTAGTAGTCTTAATTGGTGGCGCTCGACCATAAGGCGCTTCGGGTTTATTCTTCTGTGGTATCAACATTCCCTCCTTAGGATAAATGTTTGGGCAGCGGAGAGCATACCCCAAGAAAGGGGTCTTCTAAACAAACTATACCACAGAATTCAAATTTTGTCAAGCGCCATAAGCACTTTTTGCACTTCGATCCCGATACTAGGATACTGAAATAAGAATGGGGTATTCTACCCCAACAAATAATTACATTTTTCGATCCGTTTCAGGATACTTAATCGAGGTGTTTAATCTCTGATTTGGCTCCTCTGGTCTACCGGTATGTATCTCCCAGCCATAGATTCTTGCCAGCCGCCGCGTTTCCTCGACGATCTTGTCTCGCAGTTCTAGCGGCTCCAGCACCTCCACCCGGCTGCCATAATACAGCAGCCAGTGCACAAACTCCGGCGTGATCGCCACGTGCAGCCGGAAGAGCAGGCTGCCATCAGGTTGCTCCTCGACTTGTTGGCTGGGGTGCCAGTATTCCTCGACCACCCAGTGCCCTGCCTCCGGTTCGAAGCGCAACACTACATCCACTGGCTCTCCTGCTTCTCCTCGCATCATCCCCCAGGTTTCCCCCAGGTAGGCGTCCAGGTCGAAATCGTCGGGAACGCTGTAACGCTCGTCCAGCAGCGTCGCCTCTTGGATGCGGTCTATCTTGAACATCAGCGTCTCTTCCCGCCGCTCGCAGTAGGCAATCAACTGCCAGCTCCGCACATAGGGCATGATGTGGTAAGGACGCACCACTCGTTCGCTCACCTCACCGCCCCGGGAACGGGTCTCGTAGACCATGCGCACCTTGCGCCCCTCGATCAGCGCTTGGTTGAGCAACATTAGCATCTGCTGCCGATGCTCCCGCTGAGCCGTAAGCACTGGCTGGCTCACTATCTGGCGTAACAGGGGGGTGAACTCCGGCGGGAACAGCGCCTCTAGCCGGGCCACCGCCGCCGCCAGTTCCGCCGAACCGATCCCCGACACCTGCCACGCTGCCTGCACGGCCAGCAGCAGAGCCAGGGCTTCGGCAAAGGTATATTGCAACGTTGGCAGGCGGGGCACCTCTTCAAAGTAATAGCCCTCTGGCGAATGTCGCAGCGACAGAACCAGGCCATGACGGATCACTTCCAGGTCCTTCTGGATCGTCCGTTCGCTGACCTCGAAATACTCCGCCAGGTTCCGGCGCAGATAGCGGCACGGCGCCACAGCGATGATCTGCACCAATTCCAGGATGCGCGAGGTGCGTTTCATTTCCTCGTAAGGTCGGCCCAGACCGGGCAGGTCATGGCCCATTTCACCGCTCCTTCCCTTATCTTGCTGCCTTCATTATACCATAAATGTGGGAACCTTGCCGTTCCCACTCCGAGAACTTTTTGCGACTACGGCCATATCAAACAGCCACCCCCGGGCACAGTACTCTTTAGCCACTTTTGAGCTTTGCCACCCAGCACCTTCGAGAAGAAACAAAACACCCGCCAGGGCTCCAACTTGCCTCCGGCGGGCTTTCATCCTATACTTCCCTCTGCTGGGGTGCCCATTCACCCTGGCCGCCGCCTCGAGCTCTACACCAGCCGCGAGGCTCTACTATTTCGCTAGACCTCAAAACACATATGCCGACAGCCGGGCACAACTACACCCTTTCTCGGCGTTTTTACTTGCCACGGCAGACATAAGAAACTCTAAGGGTTGCAACCGCTTCCATGCAGGTTTCCTTCTCGAAGATAGCCCTGTATCACTCTCATGCTGCTATAATATCATAATTGTTCTGAGATGTCAATTTTTGTTGGGAACAACTCGGTTGCAAAGACTGTTGCTCGAACTTGGAGAGCCGCTGAAGTAGCTAAAGGGCCCACCTCATGGTAAAGTTAGGGATAATCATCCAGTACATGGCGGTGCTCGGTCTGCTCGCTCTGTTCATAGTCTACGTGGTAAGCAGGAAGAGGAGAGCCAGTCGAGTAGGGGAGGATCATGTTTCAATCTCTCCGAAGCACAACAAAGAGGTGTTAGCTGTAGTGAACCGAAAACAATTGCCTGCAACGTGGCCTTGAATAGCCAAAGCTGGGAGGCGCTGGCTGGCCTGATGGATCACTATCAAGCTTCGCAAGCCTGGACGGTTGGCTGGGCCGTGCGGTGTTTTCAGGCAGCGTTGGAAGAGCAGAATGCTACCCCTGAGATGCCAAGAGGCAGGAATGTGAGGGGCGTCACTGTCCGGCTGTCGCAGAGCGTAGTCGATCTGATTCGCGCTTTGGCCGAGGAAACGCCTTTGAAGAAGCAGGCCAGGGTGGTAAAAGCTGCTCTCGTTTGGACGTGGCAGAAGGTTTTAGAAAAGCGTGGGGTTCCTACGCCGTCAATGAGCGGAAGCGAGTTTTGACAAAAAGGGCAACATATATTATACTGGATGTAGTGAGAACGCAAGACCGATTCCGCCTGGCTGACGAACAAGCCAGGCGAGGAGAAAGGAGACCAAAAAAACCAAAAATTACACGCATTTTTATGTAAAGCTTTTGGAGGTGAAAATGGCAGACTCAATTGAGACAAATATAGGGACAAAGAGCATTAATCAAAGAAAGCGTTGGACGGGCTGTAGCGGCTCGGGGCAAACTGCGGTCCGAAAACCACTAATGTCCTTCAGCATCTTCTAAACAATTTGTCAAGTCGAATTGCAGGCAGGGGGT
>DAOULT010000011.1:0-10916 GCA_034417895.1 Anaerolineae bacterium
TATGTTCTGAAATTTTTTACCAAATCTTAACCTGATTTTTACCCAATAATAACCTTTTTGTGGTATAATATCTATAGTGCCAGTTTCGGAATAGAGCAACTTCTCGCCGAAAACGCGGTTCCTAGCCCGATTTTGCCGATGGCGAATAGCCATTCATGGCTGGGTCTCAGGTACGAGTTGACAGATTTTATAATATATGATAAAATATTAGCAGCTCCCTTGTTAGTTTCAAGAGGATAGATTTTTCTCAGTTTCTCTTTCGATTGGTGAGGCTATATGAGTTTCAAGAAAATATTTGCCATATCAACATCTCTAGAATCTCATGTAAGTTCTTTTGGTCTTGTATCAGTTCCTTCTTCCGCCTGCATGTCACTCTATACGCATAAGTTGCGATAGCCGACCTGACGAGCCTGCTGAGGCTTCCCAAGTCGGTTTTTTTGTTCGGACTGAATTAAAAATAGCCCAATATCATAGGGCAGTCTAATAGGAAAGGATGGACGAGGTGAATGTCTAATTTAACAGCAATTAATAATAATTTTGGAAGTGTCTCTTTACCTCCCCGCCACCTCTATCAGCCCCAGGAATTTGCCAACCGCGACGACGCTCTTGGAGTCACTTCTGAACGCATGCATGAAAGCTCCAACAGGCGCAAAATTCCCCAGCCCGTAGTGATTTATTGGGGAGTTAGTGGTATAGGCAAATCTTGGGTGCTGAATCATCTAGCTAATCAGTACCGCTTCCCCCCCCAGGAGCCTCCCCCTGGCCCAAAGTATTCCTTCTCCACGCTGGTCGATTTCAGGGACTTTTCACCCTCCCCGGACGAATGGGCGCAATTGCTCTCCACAGCGGTCACCCAGGTGACTGAGCAACTGGGTGAGCGTATTGCCCCTGCGGCCGAAGCGTTGACTGCTTTCCAGGAAGTCGCCAGGGCAATCCGGGCCGACACCAGTACTCTGGACGACCTGGCCGAGCGCTTTACAGCTTTCATCAACGCCCTTACTGACGAGTTTGCCCCGCTGTTGCTCTTCGACTCGCTGGAGATTTTCGAAGAAAAAGAAGAATACCAGGACTCTCTTTATTGGTTTGAAGAACAAATCGTCGCCCCACTCGTCCGCTACGATCGAGTCCTGACCATCTTCGCCTCTCGCAGGGAGCTGCGCTGGCGGCAATTCGAGGTCCGCAGACGTACTCTTCGTATAGCTCTGGAGGCGTTCTCCCCAGAAGAAACCGAGGAGCAATTCAAGAAGGCCGAGATCAAAGATTTCGCCCTTGTCGGCAACGTGCTCTACCCTTATGCTTTCGGGCATCCATACACAGCATGGCATTTGCAGCGCCGCTTGAACCCTCTCCTTGCTCCAGAGGAGCGGTTTGATCAAAGCTTCGTAGCCGCCAGGCATCCTGAAGTGGCTACCGTCTTGAGAGAAGTCGAAGAATGGTTATTAAAACCTGTACCGTCCGATTTGCGGAACCAGTTGCGCCTGGCCAGCGCTGTCCGTAAGTTTCACATCAACTCGTTGCGCCTCATCCTGGATAAGCTTACAGATGAAGCCTATCTCAAGCGATCCGATTCGGTTATCCTGGATTTGATCGGGCGGATGGTGGACACCAATCTGGTTCGCTATAGCTCGGCCTATCAAGGATACACTGTTGATCGGACCGTACGTCGGCTCCTGAACCTCAGGCTGCAATTACAAGAGGCCAGTGAGTATCGGCGTCGCCAAACCGCAGCCCTGGAAATATACGAGGATTGGATAGACGAACTGCCTGAGAACTGTGGTAGTTTCCTGATCGAAGCCGTCTTTCATACCGCCGCGCTGGCTAGAGCCAACGATTCGTCGCCAGAGGAGACCTGGAAGAAAATTGAAGCGCTGTTGAATAAGGCTTTACAGGCGGAGAAGTTCACCTTAGAGGGCGCTGATTTCCTGGTGGAAGAATTGAAACGCGATAACGAACTCCAAGAAATCCTCTCAGAGCCGCCATTCGAGGAAGGAAAATTGTTTGACGATCTCCTGAAGCGAGCAGAGGGTTTCAAGAAAAAAGTCAGAAAGTTTTGGGATCAAATTCAATAGAACGAGAACTTGTAATCGGGAGAGTGGCATGATACAAGAATCGCATCTGGCCCTGCGAACGCAGGGAATTGTGGGCCGCGAGGAAGAATTACAGGCCATCCGGCAGGCTATCCTGGCCCGGCAGACTTATGTGCTGGTATTTAAAGGTCCGGGTGGTATCGGCAAGACGCGGCTGCTTGAAGAAGTCGGCAATCCCGAGGGGATATTTGCCGCCGAGGACCTTGAGTTCACATGGAGCGGTATTATTGACTTATATCATCCTGAGACCCACAGCCGTAGCGGGATCGAGGAAGCGGTTATCGAGGGGATAGGTCGAACCGCGCCGCAACTCATAGAATGCTTCGAGGAGTACCGGGAGCAGCGCAAAGAATTAGAGTGGATGCGCCAGGAGATGGTCGGCGCTGGCCGAATAGAGAAGATGCGGGCCCAATTAACAAAAACATTCCTGCAAGACTACAACAAGGCGGCTACTCAAAGTCGCCTTGTACTGGCGTTCGATACGGCGGAGTTAATCCAATTTGAAAGCGATATCATCCAGCAGATTTGCCAACTCGATGAGGAAAGTATTGTTATCAAGACCTGGCTAACAGATTTTATCCCCCATGCGCAGAACACAGTAGTGCTGCTGGCCGGTAGACCGGATCCGACGCGGTTATGGAATGATCTCCGTGCAACCTTTAAGGCTCTGAAGCAGAAGGGTAAGATTGCCTTCCAAGAGTTCGACCTAGGGCGTTTTGAGCCATTCGAATCCTCGATCTACTTTGATCAACTGGCGGCGACGGCGCGAGCAGATGGACGCGAAAGAGATGCAAAGACGGTAGAAAAACTTTCGTCGAAGGTTCGTCAGGTCATCCACGAGTGCGCCGATGGCCGCCCCATCCGCCTGGGGTTAGCGATTGACCTGGCGGTCCATGGGAAAGACATCAAGGACCTGTTCCCACCCTCTGCGGAAGATGGCGCTATGCCCGAAGTGACCTGGGAGCAGATTGAACCCAGGCTGATTAACGAACTCTCAGAAGTCCATATTAGCCATCCGAAAGTCCGTATCGGCTATCCGATAGGGCACATCCTCCGTTACCTGGCCGTGACCCACCTGGGGTTGGATGAGACTTTGTTGCATCATTTGGTGCCAGACTGGCCCGAGGAGGACTGTCGAAGTTGGCTGCAACAAACGAGGGCATTCTCTTTTGTGAAAGTCAGGCCCGGAAGTGAGAATGTCCTCTTTTTGCACGACGAGATGTATGAGCTACTGGAGCGGCATTGGGTTCTTCCAGAGCAGGGAGTAAGCTGGGATAGCAGTGGATTTGCAAAGCTCTACCGGGAGATAGCTGATTATTATGAGAAGCAGCTACCTGGAGTTGAGGATGATGAGAACCGTGAGCAGGATCTGCACCTCAAGATACTCCACTACCGGCTGCGGGTCGAGCCTAGGCGGTGCTACGAAGAAAACTACACCAGGTGGAGCGAGTTCGCCATCAAAGGTCACCAGACTGGTTTTGATATGCGTTTGCGCGACGAGGCTCTGCGTTTCTACAACGTCCCCGCTAACCAGGAGCTCTCCCGTCTGCAAGGTTTGACCCGCGAGGCCATTGACCGGGATAGCGCCGTGCGTTGGGTCAAACGCTATTCAGCCAGAGCACAGTACCAGAAAGCTATCGAGGTGGCAGAGACCATTCTAGCGTTTGGTCCTGAGCCTTACTGCTCTCTAATTAAGGAACCTCCCGAAAAAGCCAGCGCTATCAAAGGCCATCTGCGCGGGGAAGCCAGTCGGCTCTTCGGAATAGATGATCAATTCTTCTGGGCGCATTTGCTGACCTACTATGGTGAAGCCATGCTATTCCTGGGGGCACCGGAGCTACAAGCACGCAGGGCCCTGGATAAGGCCATCAGTTTGCTGGAGACGGTCGAGGTTAAGGAAAAGTCTCAGCAGTGGTGGTACGCTCGCATCCTGGGCCGGGCGCACAATCTCCTTGGATACGCGCACCGGATAGCAAGTCGCTATAAGTTGTCTAATGAATGCTATCATACTGCCTTACATCATTACCGAAATTTGGATATCCGAGACGAGATGGCTGATACGTTGACCAATGCGGCCTATGTCTATGCTTTGCTGGGAGACATTTCTATAGCAGAGAAATGGATCGACGATGCCTTAGAGCTACGCCGGGAACTGGGGCAGGGTTACCCTCTGGCCTTGACCCTGAACACCCGAGGGCTGATCCACTTAAAGGCTGATGAACCCCACCGGGCGCTTCCTCGTTGCCAGGAGGCATCAGACATTTGCCGGCAGTTGGAGGACAGGCGTGGAGAAGGAATGGCCTCCAATGCGCTGGGCCTGGTATACCGCAAGCTGGGCAATCTTAACCGTTCGGGGGTGTACAATTTTGACCAGGCCCTTGACTTCTACGAGCAAGCCGAAGAAGCGCTTAACCAGTCCATTAGCATTTTTAGTGTGGAAGTGCCTGAGCGTAGTCGGCTGGTCGAAGCCTGCAACGAGATGGGCGCTGTCTACCGCGACTGGGCTATCTTGTTAAAGAGGGCTGAACAGGAGGCAGAAGCAGCCAAACGATTCGAGCTAGCGCAAGAAAATTTTGAACGGGCTATCGGGGAAGCCGGGGATGATTGGCCGGTTGATGGGGCCGATTCCTACGAGGATATAGCTGATATCTTCATCATACAGGGCCGAATGGACAAAGCTGAAGAGTATTTGAGCAAAGCTGAGGCGCTTGTCCCGCCTGAATACCGCCTGGTCGAGGGGCAGGGGTTCAAGGATATCGATGAGCCTGTTGAAGGTTTCTGGCAGATGATGGGCAAAATCTGCCTTGCTCGAGGGGATATCGTCTGTGCTCCGGTTCACGGGCTGGAACATCTGAGCAATGAACAAGAATTCGTGCTTCTCGAAGGAGTCGAACAGTACGCCCTGGCAATTGCCTATTTTCTGAAGTATTCGTCTAACTTAGTTTTACACAAAGAAGCTTTTGATGCTTTCTATGGCCGTCTTAAGAAAAGACGCATCGAGCGACTGAAGAAAGCAAGAGAGCGCGTCCTGGCAGTGTCGGGCAGGTTCAAGGTGAATTTGGATCCCCTGGTGGCAGAGATAGATGAGGCGCTTGGCTTAAAAGCTCCTACCATTCAATAGTCGGCGGCATCTCGGGAGAACGCTATCTAAGCCATCGATTAACCATGGAAGATATAAGGTCGTCGCTACTGGATTTCATATTTGCACCGTAGGAGGTGTATACCTTGAGTCAAGACTGCGCTTGTACTACTCCCTCTCAAGTAGATGGCTCTACCCCCTCGATCTTTTACCTCGAACTTACTCCCATCTGCAATAACGCCTGTATCGGGTGCGGGAACGTCTTCGCTCACGATCGTTCGCCCAGACACCTGGGGGCACAAGAGTGGTGCACCATCCTTGACTGCATCGCTCCCAATGCTTCCTATCTGGAAATCACTGGTGGGGAGCCAACTCTGCATCCAGAGTTCGAACAGATCATCGGGCATGTTGAAGCGCTGGGCATCCCCTTCACGCTGTTCACTAACGCTCGCTGGCAGGAACCGGAGCGAGTGGTGCATTTTCTGGCGGACATTCCTCAACTCGATGGGCTGCTCATCTCTCTGCACGGCGTTAAGGCTCAATCCCACGAGGCGTTCACCTGTACGCCTGGCTCTTTCGAGGAGACGATTGCCAATATCCAGTTGGCGGTTGATGCCAGGCTCAAAGTGATCACCAGCACGGTTCTTACTCGTTACAATTGCCCTGAAATCGAAGCTATTGTGGCTTTAGGTCGGGAGCTAGGTGCTGACGACGCAGCAT
The DNA here is from genome assembly GCA_034417895.1 of Anaerolineae bacterium. Lineage (GTDB taxonomy): Bacteria > Chloroflexota > Anaerolineae > CAZYHC01 > CAZYHC01 > DAOULT01. The sequence continues at coordinate 5,887 of DAOULT010000011.1, forward strand.
TTCAACGCTTTATCGGCGCGGCACTGCCTGAAATTGAACCAAGCGAGCTTGAACTGCAACAGGCAGTGAGGACGATTGAAAATATCGCAAACGGAGAAGGCAGGCCAGGTGGCAATGGACATGGGCCAAAGGAAGATGGCAGCAAGTCGGTGCGCTTCGGTACGCCTATTCCTCATTGCTTCACTGCCAATAGTTCTTACGGTTGCCTGGCCGGTGTTGCTCAGGCTACGATTGATCCCTGGGGCAACGTGCGACCCTGCAACCATGCCCCGCTGGTGTGCGGGAATCTGTTGACGCAATCGCTGGAGGAGATTTGGCATTCCGCAGCCATGATGAAATGGCGGGAGATGATCCCCAACGAGTGCCGAAGGTGTCTGGCCTTCGAAAAGTGCCGTGGCGGTTGCCGGGCAACAGCAATGCTAAGAGGATTGGAGCGGGATCCGCTGATGAACATACCGATACTGCTGCACTGCCTGGATCCTGTGGGACTACCGTATGAGAAAGCGTCTGTAAAATATTAAGTACTCTCTCCTCGCCTGAGATTGGCTGTCTATGAGGCTATCCTGGTAATGGATAGCCTCTTTTTTTGCCAGAAATGTCACATAAGATACCGATTTTGTCAAACTCCATAAAAGGTCCGTAATGCAATTGTCAGTTGCAGCGAAGAATTCTGGGATAAAATATAGTTGAGAATGAACTGCTACTTTGACAAATTGGTAAGCTTTTAGTCCAATGTGCTCTGGACAAATCGAAATAGTTCAAACAGGAGGTGCTCAATGTATTTTGGCAGTGTTTCTGGCCTGGCGATCTGGCTTTTATTAGTGATCTACTGGCTTGCCCGCAAAACGATAAGCGGTTTGGAGATAGAGCAAGAAATCCGAAGGGAGTGTCAGCGAGTTCATGTATCTACGAACAAACTTCCCCATCCGGCCCCGACAATCCCGAGGACTTCTGCTAACTCGAGTTCTCTTAAAATCCAGGTATGGAGAGAATAAGTGCTTAAGGGAGAGAGTAATGCTTTAATAATGTATTTGCTCCTGGGATGGAGCTTAAAGACGACGAATTCATATCTCGACCTTTCCAAATCATGTGCTTGCTGATGATTGATAGGCTGCTTCAGGTGCCCTCAGGGTGCCATGCGGCTGGCATGTCAATGGTCGCCGTGCCGGCCCCCGAACCGGCGGCTAAGCCCTGACCCCAAGGGCGTCCCTCCCTTCGATCTGGGCCTCAACAGCCTTGGCTGAGTTTGCTGATTTGCAAAATTAGTCGAGCTGTAATATAATACCGGGCGTTGCCGGTTGGGCAAGCCCGGTATTAACTTATCTGCCTATTACCGCATTAAAGGCTATACTTGTGAACGTCCTGAACAGAAGGGCATTAAATATCCAAAGAAAGGGATGGAAAAATGGATACATTTGCTGTAGTCAAAGAAATTATCGTCGAACAGTTAGGGGTCGATGAGGAAAAGGTAACCCTGGAAGCCAGGTTCCGCGAAGACCTGGAAGCCGACTCCCTGGATCTCGTGGAGTTGATCATGGCCTTTGAGGAGAGGTTTGAGGGCGAAATCTCCGATGACGATGCCCAACAGATCACCACCGTAGGCGAGGCGGTCAAGTACCTCGAAGAAAACCTCTGAGGCGGAATAAAAGAGCACCCAGATTGCCAGACAAGAGAGAGTGGCCTGATGAGTATGGATCGAGTCACCCCAACTCCTCGATTACGGCCTGCGCCAGGAGCGGGATCATCAGTTCGTGGTGGCCGATGAGGGTGTACCCCTGGCCCCTGTCGCCCACCGGCCGTCCGACCACATTCTGCGCGGGCCGGTAGTGCCGTTGCATGTCCATGTTAACCGCGGTGAAGGCCGCCGGTTGTCCGTTGTTCAGATTACGGGCTACGGTGAGGGCCTTGAGGAACACCTCCGGCAAAATCACCGCAGAGCCAACGTTCAGATAGACGCCGCCCTCCAGGTCGGCCACCAGTGCGGCCAGGAGCCGAAAATCGGCAAAGGTGGCCTGCCCGATGGCCGCCCCATCGGCGGTGGGATGCATGTGCACGATGTCGGTGCCCAGGGCCACGTGCACGGTCACGGGGATACTCCATCCCACCCCTCGGGCCAGAATGCTATGCTGGCAAAAGGGGGCTTCCTCTCCCAGAGAGATGATCTTGCGGCCCAGGGCTTCGCCCAGACCTATCTCCTGGGTGGCCGCTTTGCCCGCGGCCTGGTTCAGCAGACGGCCTGTTTCCTCGGCCATGCCAAAGGTGCCATCCCGCAGACCGTCAGCCACCTCCTCCGAGGTCTGGCCGATGAGGGCCACCTCCAGATCGTGGATGCTCCCCGCCCCGTTCATGGCTACGGCGCTGATCACTCGCCGCCTCATCAGCTCGATGACCAGGGGGGAAAGCCCACATTTGATGACGTGCGCCCCCATACCCCATATCACCGGCCGGCCGGTGCGGTGCGCCTCCACGATAGCTTTCACCACCTGTCGGAAGTCCTCTCCGGCCAGGATGTGGGGCAACGAGTCCAGGAAATGGCGCACGCTCAGGCCCGCCGCACAAGGCCGGGCAAAATCGGCCACCTTGACCTTGTTCTGTCTTTCTGAGAGCGGATAGGTCCTGACCTGGCTCAAATCTACGGGGCGGTATTTACCCGACACCGTTTCACCCCCTATGCAGATTTTGATAGCTTGTAGTAATGACTTTAGTCGTTGTTGGAGTGGAAAAAGCGACTGAAGTCGCTGCTACGAATCCATCATAAAGCACTGTAGTGCGGTACTACCTTCTGCGGTTGCTCTTCTCAGAGATCTCTTTGCCCATCTTAGATAGCGCGTACGCGATGCCGCTTTGCAGGTTGCTCCTGGTGGCGATTTCTGACAGATCCACCCCCATAGATACGATGGTTTGCGCCACCTCGGGCGAGATGCCCACCAGCACGCAGGCCGAACCTAACAGGCTGGCGGCGTGGGTGACCTGCAAGAGATGATAAGCCACCCCGGTGTCCACCACCGGCACGCCGGTGATGTCGATGAGCACCACTTCGGCCTGGTGGCGGCCAATGGCCTCCAGCAAAGTCTCCATGATCTGTTGAGCGCGCCGGGTGTCAATGCTGCCCACCAGGGGCAGAACCAGCACCCCCTCCAGCACAGGCACGATAGGGGTGGATAGCTCCCGTAGAGCCTGGCGCTGAGTCTCGATGATCTCTTGCTGGAGACGGTCTCGCTCCCCTTCCATCCGCTTGTGCTCGGTGAGGTCTACGATGGAGACAAATACCTTCGACCACGTGTCCTCGTAGCCTGGAGCCACGTACCACCTTATGACGATATGGATCTCTTCGCCCGTAAAGGTCCGGTTGATAGTTTCAATCTCACAATGGGTTTTGCCTTCGGTGATAGCAATAATGCTGTCTATCATCGAATCATACACACCTTTAACCAGAACTCTACTTAAGTTGGCATGGAACTCTTCTTTACTTTTAGCTTTGTACAGATCCAGGGTGGCCTGATTTATCTCCACCACTTTCACCAGATTTGCACAACGGTTCACTTCCTCCGGGTGGTCCTTAAAATACTTTCTGAAGTCTTTGACTCCTGACTCTACCAGTTTGTCAATGTATGCCTTGTATTCGGAGTAGTCCTGCTCCCAGAGAGCAATGGGGGAATCCTCAAACAGGCTGCGGTATCGGGCTTCGCTATCTTGCAGGGCCTTTTCTGCCCGCTTGCGCGCCGTGATGTCTCTGAAGATGGAGCCTATGCTCGTGGTTTTGCCTGCTTCGTCGGTGAGACTGAACACCGTCGTGTAGGCTTCGAACAGGCTGCCGTCTTTACGTTTCAGGAACATTTCGCCCTGCCAGCCTCCGGCCCGCATCTGGGACTGCATGTCTTTGGCTACGAAGGGAGCACGTTCCCGCGGCCAGAACGAAGTGAGAGCCTGGCCCACCAATTCTTCCTTTTCGCAGTCATAGCCGAACGCGTTGTAACAGGCCCGGTTGCCGTAAATTACCTTACCTTCGAGGTCGATTATAGCGATGGCGTCCAACGCGTTCTCGACCAGGGCGTGAAATTCATGGGGGGTTGGGTTACTCATGTCATAAGCCTCCTTAACAAATTTTGTGATGTGGTTTTGGGATGGTGGTAGAAGGAGCCATTTTTTTGGCTGATCTCTTTTGTAGGAAAAACCCCCTTTTATAAACCAGGTTTGACGCCTCTCAGGGGCAGGATTGCCCACCTTTGGGGTTGAGGTCAAATCTGGGTTGGTAGACCGCTCAGGTGAAGAGTTCCCTCTCGACCAGGTAGCATATAATGTGCCAGGCGGTGATGTGGGCCTCCTGGATGCGAGCCGTCCGCTCAGAAGGAGCGCAGTAGCAGAGGTCGGCCACGTCCTTAAGCTGGCCTCCGTCCCGGCCCGTGAAGCCTACGGTCACTGCCCCCTTCTCCCTGGCCGCCTCCAGGCCCTTCAGCACGTTGGCCGAGCGACCGCTGGTGCTGATGCCGATAGCCACGTCCCCTGCCTCGACCAGAGCCTCGACCTGGCGGGCGAAAAGACGCTCAAAACTGTAGTCGTTTCCGACGGCGGTGAGCAGGGAGGTATCGGTGGTCAGGGCCATGACTGGCAGAGCCTCTCTCTCCATCTCGAAGCGATTGACCAATTCGGCGGCCACGTGCTGGGCGTCGGCGGCGCTGCCCCCGTTGCCGAAGATGACCGCCTTTTTCCCCTCTTGAAAAGTTTTGCTCAACAGGCGGGCCACTTCCACCATAAGGGGCACGTCCCGGCTCAACATCTCCTCTTTGACGGCGATGGCCTCCCGTAACTGGCGCTCGATTTCCTGGCTGAAGTCCATAAGCTCCCCTTCCATTTTCCATAAATGCCACCTCGATTATAACACTTTGTCTATAAGGGGTCAAGACTAGTCGGTTGCAAAAAGTGTGGCTGGGTATTGCCAAAGGATTTTGCTGGCTTTTGGGGGCAATGTGGCTCGTCGAGGCCGCTCTGATAGGGTCAGGGCGCTCCCTGGTTGACTCAAATGCCTACCA
>DAOULT010000012.1:0-3671 GCA_034417895.1 Anaerolineae bacterium
CACCTCGCGGCGCACCGTCGAGGTCTCAGTCGCCGGGCAGCAGACCGTACAGGATACCATCGAGAGCATGGCCCACATCAAAGGACGGGTGGAGAGCATCGCCGAGAACATCCTGGCTCTCTCGGAGCAGACCCAACAGATCGGGGAGATCATCGCCACCGTTAACGGCCTGGCCGCCCAGTCCAACATCCTGGCTCTCAACGCTTCAGTGGAAGCGGCGCGGGCCGGGGAGCACGGGAAGGGTTTTGCGGTGGTGGCAGTGGAGGTGCGCAACCTGGCGGAGCAATCTAAGCAGGCCACCGCCCAGGTGAAGGCCATCCTTCTGGACATCCAGAGGGGGATCAATGCCACGGTGATGGCTACCGAAGAAGGGATCAAGGCCGTTGACCAGGGAGTGCAGTTGACGGCGCGGACGCGGGAGGCCATCGAGCAGTTGTCGGGGGTGATCGAGGAGTCGGCGCAGACGGCCATGCAGGTAATGGCCGGGGGGAGGCAGCAGGCTTCGGGCGTGGAGCAGATTGCCCTGGCGATGCAAAACATCAACCAGGCCACGGTGCAGAGTCTAGCCAGCACCCGCCAGGCGGAGAAGGCGGCCCAAGACCTGAACGAACTGGCTCGCCACCTGGCCGAGACCGTGGAGCAATACCGGTTATAGTGACCATTATGAACCATTTCCTGCCACAAATGTAGTGGATGTGAAACCGATTATACAGACTTTTGGATAGTAAAACAGAAAGGAGGTAGACAATGCAACAGACAGCATGGCGGCCTTTCCCCAATCGCCAGGTGCGCATAGGAAGAACAGATAATGAGACAGGTTGTTGAACAAAAATTATGTAAGCCAGGGAGGCAAAGATATCATGAAAGGAAACAACAACTCTCAGAACAGAACCGGCAATTGGTGGACAATACTCACTTTGGTAGTCGTATTTGCCCTGCTTTTGAGCGGCTGCGGGGCCAAGAAGCCCAAGGTGTATCGGGTAGGTATTCTTGGCGGAGGATCTTTTATCGATACGAGCAATGGCTTCAGGGCCAAAATGACCGAGTTAGGCTACGTAGAAGGCCAGAACATCGTTTATGACTTGCAGGATGTGAGCATGGACCCGGCCGAGGAACAACAGCGCGCCGCTGAGAAGCTTGTAGACGATAAGGTTGACTTGATTTTCTCATTTACCACTCCAGCGGTCTTAGCGGCTCAGGCAGCTACCCAAGGGACAGATATTCCCGTGGTGTTTGCCTATGTCGTCATAGAAGGGTGTGACCTGGTAAAGAGTGTGCGCGAACCAGGCGGGAACATCACCGGTGTGCGCGACCCTGGCCCGGAACTGGTAAGCAAGCGTTTAGAGATCTTGCTCGAGTTGGCGCCACGGGTCAAACGAGTTTGGATAGGCTATGACAAGAATGAGCCTAATAATGTCCCCGCGCTTGAGGCGTTGCGCCCGCTTGCATCGTCTAAGGGGGTAACGTTAGTGGAAGTTCCCGCCACCACTTTGGAGGAAATCGAGGCAGATCTGGCGGCGCGAGCTGAATCGGCTGATATTGGCCTGGATGCCATTATCCTCATGCCGGACGCTTTTAGCCACTCGCCTGAAGGTTTGGCGCTGCTCAGCCAGTTTGCGGCGGAACACAAAGTGCCGCTGGGCGGCAGCTTGCTCTATACGGTAGAGCAGGGAGCCGTTTTTGGTAATGCCAGCGACCTTTTTAAGGTGGGTGAACTGGCTGCGCCCCTGGCTGACAAAATCCTCAAAGGTATCCCGGCGGGCACAATCCCGGTGGTCACTCCCGAGCAAGATCTGTGGATCAATTACAAAGTGGCTCAAGAACTGGGGCTGACGGTGCCTGAAGGTTTGTTGAGCATGGCAACCGAGATAATTCGTTGACCTGACTACTCAGCTTATCCTCCCGCAGGGTGCGACAACGACGTCCAACCCTGCGGGGGGATGAGTTGCTACGTTGCAAGTAAAGGCGCTTGACGGTTACAGCACGAAGATTCCCCTATACGCGGTAGTCGAGCGCCTGACCCGACTCAAAAATTTCTGTAGGAAGGTGAGATGATGTCTACGCAGAGTAAAGCAGAAAAGCCCAAAACTTCGCGGAGCCTGACGGCTACGTTAGCTATCTCTTTTCTGGCCTTGAGTGTGGCGGTGCTCCTAATTGCCAGCAGCCTGGAGATATTCTTTAGCTTCCGGGCTCAACAAGAGATTGTGGCCAGCAAGCAACAACTCATCGCTCAAGATGCGGCCAAGACGGTCGCCAGTTTCGTTCAGGAAAACTTCAGTGTATTGGAAGCGGCGGTCAGGCTTGGCAATCCAGTTTCTATCTCTCAGAAAGAGCAGAAACGGGTCCTGGAGAGCTTGCTGGGCCTCCAACCGGCCTTTCGCCAGTTGGTTTTGCTGAACCCACAAGAACAGGAGTTAGTCAGGGTCTCTCGTCTATCGCAGATGGTGTCAGGGCAACTAATAGATCAGGTCGAGAGTGATTTGTTTGCTCAGGTCAAGCAGGGAGAAAGGTATATCGGCTCGATATACGTTGATGAAATAACCAGTGAGCCGCTGGTGATAATGGCTGTTCCGGCCACAGATGCCCTTGGAGCTTTTCAAGGGACACTGATGGTCGAAGTGAACTTGAAATTCATGTGGGATTTGGTAGATAGGCTGGAGGTCGGCGAGAAGGGCCTGGCCTACGTGGTGAACAGGCAGGGTAATCTGATCGCTTTTGGCGATACCGCCCGTGTTTTGCGGGGCGAAAATGTGGGTCATTTGAAAGAAGTTGGTGAGTTTACCAGCAGCCCCGCGCCTGTCGATGAGACTGGAGCGAGTATATCCCTGGGGATTGATGGGACAACCACTGTCGGGACCTACGTTCCCCTGGGGACGCCTGATTGGGCTGTAGTGACCGAGTTGCCGGTGGAAGAGGCTTACCGAGAGGTTATTCGAGGCGTGACGGTATCGATAGCGGTTATGTTAGTTGTGGCGGTGTTGGCTGGCCTGATTGGTGTTAATGTGGCGCGTCGCTTGGCTGTGCCCCTGCTCGACCTGACCGAAACGGCCACCCGGATTGCCGGGGGCGAAATGGGATTGCAGGCGGCCATTGCCGGGCCGGCTGAAGTGGCTAGCCTGGCCAGGGCTTTTAACAGCATGACTGCCCAGTTGCGTGAGATGTTGCACACTGAGCAGAAACAACGTGAGCGTTTGCAGACGGCGGTTCAAAAGTATGTCGAGTACATGGCCGAGGTGGGGCGGGGCAACCTGGCCGCCCGGCTGCCTCTCAACGGATACGGGAGCGAAGAGGCGAAGGACGATCCGCTGCTCGTGCTGGGGCACCGCTTGAATGAGACCGTGGCTGGTTTGCAGAGCATGATCCTCCAGATTCGCGAGGCGGCCAGCAGTCTGAACGAGGCTGCGGCCGAGATTCTGGCGGCCACCACGCAGCAGGTGTCAGGGGCCAGCGAGCAGTCAGCCGCTATCTCCCAGACCACTACCACCGTGGACGAGGTCAAAACTATTTCGGAGCAGTCCATCGCCCGCGCCCAGGAGGTGGTGGACACCTCGCGGCGCACCGTCGAGGTCTCAGTCGCCGGGCAGCAGACCGTACAGGATACCATCGAGAGCATGGCCCACATCAAAGGACGGGTGGAGAGCATCGCCGAGAACATCCTGGCTCTCTCGGAG
>DAOULT010000013.1:0-79731 GCA_034417895.1 Anaerolineae bacterium
AAACCCTCACCGACAAGCGTATCCTGGCTAAACCCTTTCCCCGTCTCACCTACCGGGAGGCCCTGGAGAGATACGGGAGCGACAGGCCCGACCTGCGCTTTGGCCTGCCTCTGGTAGACCTCTCGGATGTGGTGGCCGAGAGCGGTTTTGGCATCTTTCGCCATACCATCGCCGCCGGGGGACAGGTCAAGGGCCTCTGCGCCCCTGGCTGCGCCGCTTATACCCGCCGCCAACTGGATGACCTGACCACCTTCGTCCAGAGGCACGGGGCCAAAGGGTTGGTCTGGCTGGCCCTCCAGGCGGAGGGACTCAAATCGCCGGCGGCTAAATCTCTGTCGCCGGCAGAGATGGAAAGCATCGTGGCCCGCCTGGAAGCGCAAAACGGCGATCTCGTTCTCATCGTGGCTGGCGAGTCCAGGGTGGTGGCCGAGGCGCTGGGCAATCTGCGGCTGGAGATGGGCCGGCGGTTGAACCTGCTGGATAACAACCTCGTCGCCTTCGCCTGGGTACTGGAGTTCCCCCTGCTGGAGTGGAACGAGGAAGAAGGACGCTATAGCGCCGTCCATCACCCTTTCACCGCCGCTCTGGACGAGGATTGGCCCCTGCTGGACACCGAGCCGGGTAAGGTGCGGGCCAAAGCTCACGATATCGTAGCCAATGGCTGGGAGATCGGAGGGGGCAGCATCAGGATACACCGTCGGGAGCTTCAGGCTCAGATGTTCAGGGCGCTGGGCCTCTCCCCCGAAGAGGCGCAGGCCCAGTTTGGTCACCTGCTGGAAGCCTTCGAGTACGGGGCCCCACCTCACGGCGGCATTGCGCCGGGCATCGACCGCCTGGTCATGCTGCTGACTGATGAAGCTAACATCCGCGAGGTGATCGCCTTTCCCAAAACGCAGCGGGCCATGGACCTGATGACCAACGCCCCTTCGCCGGTGTCGGAAGAACAACTCAGGGAGCTACACTTGAAGCTGCTGACTTGAGACACAGCAGCAGGCTGCAAGCGTGGGGCAGCAACGGTCTAAAATTGGTGAAACCCGATTTGCGTTTTTGGCGGTTTTGTGTTAATATATAGGCGCAGTACCCTGCTGTGATCGTGATTGCTAAGCTAGTTTTGAGCCAACACCTTACATTAGGGAGTCGAGTTCTAGAGGGGATGCGGTAGCCTGAAAGGGTAAGGCAGCAACCAATAGGTAGACCCCCACCCTGCGAAAGCAGGTTCAAAATCTGAATAGCACACGACACAGCGGGGGCAATTTATACCTGGAAGCCGCCGGGCAGATAAGTCCGGTGGCTTTTTTTTGCCTAAAACCCTTGACATTCGCCTTTCTTTATGCTATGCTGCTTATGTGACGGTACTGCATCCGAGAGACGAAAGGGGTCCAAATGCTGAGGGAAAGGGTCTCTGAGGATATCTTTGTTTTCACCAGTCAAATGTACGCTCAGGTGACGGCGGGGGTTATTCTTACCAGCGAGGGGGTTATTGTGGTCGATACCCTGCCTTTTCCCCAGGAAGCACGAGAGCTTCTGGCCTTCGTCCAGGAGCGAAGCGAAAGAGGGGTTCGTTACGTGGTCAACACCCATTCCCACGCCGATCACGTCTATGGCAACTACCTTTTTCCCCAGGCCACCGTGGTGGCCCATAAGCTTTGTCGGCAGGCGTTGCGGCGCTTCGGAGAGAAAAGTTTGCGGCAGGCCAAAGAACAGAACTCGGACCTGGCCGAGGTTCGTCTGCGTCTGCCCTCCATTACATTTGAGGGAGACTTAACCTTTCGGTTCGGAGGCAAAACCGTGCGTCTGATGCTCATGCCGGGCCACACCTCTGACTCGATCGGCGTCTACGTCAAAGAGGACAAAGTCCTTTTTGCCGGCGATGCGATGATGCCTGTGCCCTACATCGTCTGGGGCAACCGAGAGGAGATGATCGCCTCTTTGCGAGCCATCGGAGAACTGAGCCTGGAGAACGTGGTGCAGGGACATGGTGAGATTCTTCTGCGGGGTGAGATCAAGGAGGCTATCGAGACGAACATCGCTTATCTGGAAGATATTTACGACAAGGTCAAAGCTATGGTCGAAGCTGGTGCGCCTAAAGAAGAGTTGGCTACCATCACCATCGAAAAGTGCGGCAAATCACGCATCCCCCTGAATGGTCTGGTTCAACAACTTCACCAGGCTAACTTATATAAACTCTACGATACTTTGAGCGCCGAGATGGAGCAAGAAATGAAAATGCAGCAAGGCCAAAGCTACCTTAACAATAGCGACAAGGGGGTTGAATCTTGATCAAGAACGACATCATACAGCTCATCGAGAAAACTATCGAAAAGGCTCAGGAAGAGGGCAATTTGCCCCCTTTCGAACTCCCCCCTATTCCCCTGGAACACCCCAAACAGGAGCAGTACGGCGATTACGCCACGTCCGTCTGTCTTCAACTGGCCCGCCCGGCGCGCCTGGCCCCTCTCCAGATCGCGGAGGCGGTGCTCAAACATCTGCCGCAGACGGATTACCTGGCTAAAGTAGAGGTGGCGCCTCCAGGTTTTATTAACCTCACCCTGGACAAAGGCTGGCTGGCTCGCCAGGTGGAAGAGATCGTGGCCGCCGGGGAAAGCTATGGGAGCATCGCCCTGGGGCAGGGGCGCCAGGTTCAGGTCGAGTTTGTGAGCGCCAATCCCACCGGCCCCCTGACCATAGGCTCCGCCCGTAACGCTGCCTACGGCGACAGCCTGGCTAACGTGCTGGAGGCAGCCGACTACCAGGTGGAACGTGAGTATTACGTCAACGACGCCGGGACTCAGGCGCAGCTTTTCGCCCACACCCTCTACGCCCGCTACGCCCAGGCTCTCGGTCGAGACGAGGCCGTGCCCGAGGATGGCTATCAGGGCGCTTACGTGGCGGACATGGGGCAGGAGATAGCCGCCGAGGAAGGCGATAGATTCCTGACAATGGATCGGGAAGAGGCCGTCGAGGCCATAGGCGATCTCGGCCTGGAAAAGATGCAGCGCATTATCAAGGACGACCTGGCGGCCATGGGCGTCCATCACGATACCTGGTTTTCGGAGCGCAGCATCTACCAGGGCGATCTCTTCCAGCGGGTGATGTCCATTTTGCGCCGGGGGGGCTACGTGGCCGAGCGGGAAGGAGCAGTGTGGTTTACCTCTACCGAGTTGGGCGAGGACAAAGATAACGTCATCATTCGCTCCGACGGCAGCCCCGGCTACTTTGCCTCGGATATTGCCTATCACTACAACAAGTTCGTGGAGCGGGGCTTTGAGTGGGTGATCGACGTGTGGGGGGCCGACCACCAGGGCCACGTGCCCCGCATGAAAGCTATGATGAAGGCTCTGGGTCTGGACCCGGAGGCCCTGACCCTCATCATCTATCAGATGGTCACCCTCAAGCGGGGCGGCGAGGTGGTGCGTCTCTCCAAGCGCACGGGCGACATCATCACCCTGCGCGAAGTGCTGGACGAGGTAGGGGCCGATGCAGTGCGGTTCTTCCTGCTGGCCCGTTCCATCGACGCCCAGATGGACTTCGACCTGGACGTAGCCAGGGAACAGTCCGACGAGAACCCGGTCTGGTACGTGCAGTACGGTCACGCCCGCATCGCCAGCATCCTGCGTTATGCCCAGGAGCAGGGAGTCGATTCCAGCGGCGGCGACGTGTCCCTCCTCACCTCCGAGCCGGAGGCGGCCCTTATCCGGCGCATGGTGCTTCTGCCGGAGATCGTGGAGCAGGCGGCGAAGAACCTGGCTCCCCACCACCTGACCTATTACGCCCAGGACTTAGCCAGCGCCTTTCATTCGTTTTACAAGGAATGCCGCGTGGTCTCCTCCGATCCAGCCGACGCCGCACTGAACAAGGCCCGCCTCAAGCTGGCGCGGGCCGCTAAGATCGTGCTGGCTAAAACGCTGCACCTGATGGGCGTCAATGCCCCGGAGCGGATGTAACAACGAACAAAGGATGAGTTGGCGGGTCGCTATGGCTGACCCCAACGTCAGGTGCCGGAGGACGCCTCTTCTACCCAGGCTGAATCTGTGCGAAATAACTCCACCAGTTGTCGTTTCCTTTCCTGCGGCAGCCACGAGGCCTGGATGCCCTGAAGAATCAAAGAGCGTATTTCATCTCGCGAAAAGCCCAGCTTTTCTTCAAGGAGCAGATACTCTTCAGCCAGGGAGTTGCCAAACATTTTAGGATCATCAGTATTGATGGTAACCACGATTCCGCGCTCGAAGTAGCGTCGTACCGGGTGTTCCTCGAACGATTTCACCGCTCCAGTGCGTACATTAGAAATGGGACACATTTCCAGGGGGAGCCTGTGCTCCGCCAGGTAATCCAGTAAGGCTTCATCTTCCTCTGCGCGCGTTCCATGACCAATGCGGTCGACCTGAAGACTGCGAATGGCTCCCCAGATGCTTTCCGCGCCCATCGCTTCGCCCGCGTGTGCGCTGGTGCGAAGGCCAAGCCGCCGGGCTTCTTTGTAGACATTCTCGAATGGCTGAGGTGGATAGTCGTGTTCCGCACCGCCAATCCCGATCCCGACGATACCTGAGTCTCGTGCTTCGTTTACTTCTGCCAGGGTGATAGCGGCCCTTTCTGGCCCATGGTCACGAACCAGATCGGCCACAAGCGCAATCTCAACGTCTGGGACACGGGAGAGACCGGCCCGGATCGCTTCTGCCAGCCTTTGGGTTTGCAGGCCATGGTGTGCGAAGTCAGGTGGCGAGAAGAAGGCTTCGACGTAACGAATGTTCTGACGGGCGAGGTCGTTCGCTACGGCCTCGGCGATGAAGGTGAAATCTTCGTATTCACGAAGAAACTCGTTTTTCCACGCCCAATTTTCCAGGAAGTGTGGGAAGTCGCGGAATTTAAACTTCCGCTTAAGGGCCACAAGGTCTGGGGTGGAGGGATCACCACCATACTTCTGAATGAGTTGCCATAGGGCCTCATACGGAATAGCGCCCTCAAGGTGCAGGTGGAGTTCGACCTTAGGAACTTGCTCAAACCAGTTTGAACGCGATCCACCACTGAGTTTTACAATCATTTTATATACAACTTTCCCCTATCCCTTCAGGACAACTTGCGGGCCACCTGGCGGGCCACGTCCAGGGTGCTGGCTTCTCCGCCCAGGTCGTAGGTGCGCACTTTTCCCTCGGCGATGACCGCCGCGACCGCTTTCTCCAGGCGGGCGGCCATCTCCACCTCGCCCAGCCAGTCCAGCATCAGCTTGACCGCCAGCAGCATGGCCGTGGGATTGACCTTGTACTGGCCGGCGTACTTGGGGGCCGAGCCGTGCGTGGGTTCGAAAATGGCAAAATTATCGCCGATGTTGCCGCTGGGGGCAAAACCCAGGCCGCCCACCAGTTGAGCCGACAGGTCGGAAACGATGTCCCCAAACATGTTGGTGGTCACCAGCACCCCGTAGTTCTGAGGGTTTTTGACCAGCCACATGCACATGGCGTCCACGTTGTCCTCCTCGACCTCGATGTGAGGATAATCCTGGGCCACGCGGCGGGCCACTTCCAGGAAAAGGCCGTCGCTCTCGCGGATGACATTGGCCTTGTGGATGACCGTCACCTTGGGGCGCTTGAACTTGTGGGCATACTCGAAGGCCGCCCGCAGGATACGCTCGCTGCCCCGTTCGGTGATGAGGCGAAAGGAGACCGCCGCCCTTTCGGGGTCGGCCACGCGCTCCTTCATCTTGGGCAGGATCATGAGCTGCGGCGGGATGGGCCGGAACTCCACCCCGGAATAGAGGTCCTCGGTGTTCTCGCGAAAGATAACCAGATCGATGTCGTCGCGGTAATTCAGGGGATTGCCCTTGTAAGCTTTGCAAGGCCGCAGGTTGGTATATAGATCGAAAATCTGGCGCATCCTTACGATGGGACTGCGGTAGGTCAAGCCCCTGCCTTGCAATTCGGGGGCCAATTCCGCCTCGGCTTCCTTGGCCGGTTTAGAGGTGATAGCTCCAAACAGGCAGCAATCGGTGCGCTTAAAAAGCTCGATGGTGCGTGGCGGCAGGGCGTCGCCCTCGGTGCACCAGAACCGCCAGCCCACCTGGCCGGGGATGTACTCCGCATCCAGGGCCAACTCATCCAGCACGATGCGGGCGGCGTCCATCACGTCCACGCCAATGCCGTCGCCTGGCAACCAGGCAATCTTATATTTAGCCACAATACTCCCTCCACAAAAATATTATTTTAGCCACAGAGGAACAAATTGCTTTCTCTGAGTTCTCTGTGCTCTCTGTGGCTTAAACAAAGTCAAGGTTTGTCTGTATACTTGAAGGTAAAGACAGTCGTCCAGGCGCTCCAGTTTCCGGCCCGATCCTCGGTTCTGAGCCGCAGGTAATAGACACCGGGAGCAACCGGCCCCGGATTCCAGCCTTGAGCGTCCGTCCAGGCGGAGGACTCGCCTTCCGAGTCGAGGCCCCAGTAAACGTTGTAGCCCTTCACCCCGGAGCCGGCGTCGGTGGCCCCGCTCCAGGTGAATTCGGGGTCGTTGACTGCGCCTTGCCACGCCCCGCTCTGCGCGCCGTGAGTTTCCAGGGCCAGGGTGGGATTGGTGGGTGAGGTGCGATCCAGGGCCACCACCCTCTCCCCGCCGGCGGAGGGCGTCGTATTTCCGGCCTTGTCTTCCACCTGGATGGTAAAGACGAGCGGCTGATCTGTTATATCCGGGATCGACCACTCGAAAGCGTAAGGGTTTTCGGTGGCGGTGTGGAGGTGATGCTCTGCGCCGTCGTAGAGCGCGTAAAAACGCACTTCTTTCACTCCGCTCCCTTCGGCGTCGTCCCAGGCTTTAGCCACGTAGCGTACCTTATTTCCATCATTCTTGCTCAGGCAGGAATCGGCCGCCGGGGAGATAATGTAGCCCTCCGGGGCCACATCGTCAGTTTTGGGCACGATCAGCAAGGCGTTAGCCACCGCCCGTCCATCGCCCATAAGCACTTCGCCGTTATAGTACATGGTGGCCGAGCCGCCTCCATCTAACTTCATGCCCGTCCAGGCGCCCTGGTTGAGCAAAACCTGGGCCATCGAGGCCGGGTTCTGGTAGGCGCTTACGGCCATGATCAGCGTTCGGCCCTCCTGAGTGAGACCAACCGCGTTCCAGGCCTTGTAGGTGTTCTCCCACTGGAGGGCCCCGGCGGCAAAACGCTCGCGGTTGATCATCGCCTGGCGCTGGTGGCCCTGATAGATGGTCTGCGCCTGCCACTCGAACTGACCATCGACGATAAACATCGGGCCACCCCCCACCACGCTGTAGAGAAAAGCCTCCCGCCCACTTTCTCCGATCCCGATGCTGGCCTGATTGGCCCTGGAGATAGCCAGAGAGCTGCGGTATTCCTTGGCCGGCCAGTTCGAACGGGTGCGGTCCACGCCGTTGACGTAGGTCATGCCTTCCGGCCAGGTGCAGCCAGCCGGGAAATAATCGGCGTTGATGGCGGCCAGGGCGTTGTAGCGGCGAGCCATGGAGCTGACCCGTTCGCATCCTCCTCGCTCGTCGTTGGCAATGACTACCCGAAAGCGGAGATCGGGGTTGGTCAGGTCTACCCTCAATATGTGCGCCCCGTCCTGGTAGAGGTACTGTACAGCGTCCCAGGCCGACACGGCCTCCTGCTGCGCCGGTTTCGCCAGCGCCCCAGAGACCAGTACCAGAAACAGCGGTAGTAGCGATAAAGCGACTTTTTTCATAATCTATACAATCTATACTTTCTTTCCCACCACAATCTCAACAGGCAGCCCCCACATCGACATTTCCATTACGTCAAGGATTTGAAAACCAACGCCTTCCAAGGCCTTCTGCACCAAGATCGGGCGGCAATCGGCATAATTCGGAAACTTCTCGTGCAACCACTCATAAAGTCTCACCATCACCCTGACCTTCCCTTTCTTAGATATTGCCACCACACAGATACGCCCGCCACCTCGAAGAACCCTGCGGCACTTGCCCAAGACGGTCGGAATTTCCGGCGTATCGAAAAGCTCCAGGGTGAAACTCGTAAAAATGGCGTCAAAGATACTCGCTTCGAAGGGGAGTGTGGCCGCGTCGCCACACTGCAACTTCACCCTTCCTGATAATCCCGCTCTCTCAACCCTCGATCGGGCGAGGCGGTACATCCCTTCCGAGATATCGATCCCATAGACCCTGCCTGAGTCGCCGACCGATTGGGCCAAAGCCAGGATGCCATGCCCGGGGCCAAAGCCGATCTCAAGAACTATTTCACCTGCCTGAGCACTTAGCTTGTGCAGGCCGGCCTCTCTATATTTCCTCTCGAAGCGACTAGCCAGCAGATCGTACCATTTGCTCATCCTATCGTAGCTGGCTTTGGCCTCTTCCTTCGACCTCGTGACTCTACTTATTTCTGTTTCAATCTCGGACATGTTTTTCCTCAAGGGGCTTTAGCTGGCCTCAATTATATCGCATGAGGCCCAAAGAAGCAAGGCTGGAAATGGGCGATAAACTGTCTCTCTTGACGGATAAGCGATACCTTGATATAATGCCTGTACACATTACACGAGGAGGCTCAGCATGTTGCGGGGGTTACACTTTGCCGTATTTTTGGAGGAGAATACTAACCCGACTGAGTTCAATTATTCACGCTTGCGTCTGAAAGAAGCGGGGGCCCAGGTAACAGTCATTGGCCTGGAGCGGTTAGATTATCGGCTGGAAGATCAATCGCCCGGCCACGCCGATACCACCATCGACCGCGTAACCGGGCAATCTTTTGACGGAGTTGTGATCCCAGGTGGGTTGGGGCCGGAGAAGTTACGTCAAAATGCAAAGATCATCGAGCTGGTCAGGGATTGTCATAGCCGGGGCAAGTTATGCGCGGCTATTTGCCACGGCCAGCAGGTGTTGATTTCCGCCGGTCTGATGCGTGGGGTTCGCGCTACTGCGGGCTGGAGTATGATGGACGATCTGCGGGCGGTCGGCGCCATTGTCCCCCAGGGCGTTCGAGGCGTTCGAGATGGGCAAATTGTCACGGCCATCTTTCCCCAGGATTTGCCGGAGTTCTTCCGCCTCATTTTTGCAGCCCTGGCCGATTTGGAGGACGTAAAACCGCCAGACGGTTATCCACAGCGGCTATCAGGCCAAACCTGGGGGATCGTGGTGGACGACGCCAGCGACGCCACGCAGGTACGTTACCCCCAGTTGCGTATCGAGGAGGAGGGGGGCGTCCCTTTGTTACTGGGACGCCGCGCAGGCCAGGAGATAAGGTTGAGCAGCCCCGCCTGGGAATGGGGCGAACTGGGGTGGCGAGCCAGGGTCGATTGCGCTTTACCCAACCCGGGGGTGATCGCTTCTTGTGATACTGAGGCCGAACTGGATAATCAGGCGGTCACTGCCGACCAGCTTGATGGGTTATTGCTACCTGGCGGATTAGCCACCTGGATGATACGGGGACATCAGGGCCTCAAAAAACTCGTCCAGGACGTGAACGCCGCGGGCAAACCCGTTGGCGCTATAGAACGTGGCCCCAAACTGCTACTTATGACGGGCGTGCTCGAAGGACGAGCCATAACCTGCGCCCCGCAAATGCGCGACGACGTAATCCACGCCGTGGCCTCTATCGAGTACCGTGACGTTCCGGTCGTGCACGATGGCAACCTGTTGACCTGTCAGGGTACAGAGGATTTGCCGCACTTCATGCGCACCTTGCTCGCCGAATATGGAAACCACTGAAATCTCTCTCTATAGGCCCGCGTGTCAAGCCTGCTGGCCGCGCACCTGCCTGATCCAGCCGATCACCTGCCGCACTTTCTCGGCGATGGCCTCAAAATCCCCGGCGGCCACCAGGTCCCTGGTGATCAACTTGGAGCCCATGCCCACGCAGGCCACGCCCGCCTCGAACCAGGCCCGGATGCTTTCCTCGGTGGCATCCACCCCGCCGGTGGGCATGATGCGCGTCCAGGGGCACGGCCCCATGACGGCCTTCACGAAGGGCGGGCCGCCGACCTGCGAGCCGGGAAAGATCTTGCAGATTTCGACGCCCAGTTCCTCCGCGGCCGAGATCTCGGACACGCTGCCGCAGCCGGGCGAGTAGGCCACTTTGCGACGGTTGCACACCCTGGCTACCTCGGGGTTGAGCACCGGCCCGACCACGAAATTGGCTCCGCTGGAGATGTACAGGGCTGCGGTGCCGGGGTCGATGACCGACCCGACCCCCAGGATCACCTCCGGCGCTTCGACGGCAAAGTGGGCCACCAGGTCGCAGAACACCCGATAAGCCAGGTCGCCCCGGTTGGTGAACTCAATCGTCCTGGCCCCGCCGGCGGCGCAGGCGGCCACGATCTTCTTAGCGGTCTCTACGTTGCCTTGATAGAAGACGGGTATCAAACCGATCTCGACCATGCTGTTCAACACTTCAAGTCTGCTGAAACGCGCCATTATTGCCTCCTTGATTTAAGATTATCGCTTTTTGGGTCTTTTTTGTTCTACTCTTTTTCCACAAGTGGAGGGAAATCGACGCCATGCTCGTTTCCCATCGCACAGATCTGGTCGTAGGTTTTCTTCAATAGCGGCACTCCCCGGCGTAAGCACTCTTCTTCCTTTTCAAATTCTTTCTGCCCCGCAAAATAGACCCGCTCAGCGCCTTCTGCCCGGGGGCAATTTCTGAGACCGCTAAGCATACGGTCCATGTCGCGGCGGAATTCCTGCGGATGGCGGAAGGTGTCGATCCTTATGGCCCCGAAGAAATGACTGACTCGCGCGAAAGAATTTTCCCTATCGTAGAGGGCCGGCCCGAAAGAAGCGCCGCAGAGCACCGAGCACAGAATATCGACCATGACGGCCAGTCCATAACCCTTGTACCCCCCGAATTCTTCGCCCGCCCCCCCTAGCGGTAAAATGCCGCCCCCCACGCGGTGGAACATGTCATCAAGAACGGCGCGGGCATCTTTGGCCGGCCGGCCGGTTTTGTCCACAGCCCATCCCAGGGGGAGTTCTTTTCCCAGGTGCCCATACAGCTCAATTTTTCCTTTGGTGACCACGGTGGTGGACATGTCCAGCACGAAAGCCCCCTCCTCATCGGCTGGCGCGGCAAAGGCCAGGGGATTGGTGCCATACATAACCTGACGCCCGAAGGTGGGCACGCCCAAAGCGGCCGTGCTGGTCATGGCTAGGCCCAACATGTCCTCGTCCAGGGCCATCATGGCGTAATAGCCCGCGATCCCAAAATGGTTCGACTCCCGGACACACCCAAAGGCTGCCCCGTTGCTCCTGGCCTTGTCGATCACCTTTTCCATCGCTCTGGCGCTCACGGGAGCGCCCATCGCTCCATGGGCGTGGAGCACGATCGAGGACGGCGTGTCCATCAGAACCTCAACGGGCGCGTCTGGATTCATCAAGCTCATCTCAAGCCCGTTCACGTATTGGCACAGGCGCGCCACGCCGTGGGAAGGGATGCCCCGCGCATCGGCGGCCACCAGCACCGCCGCCGCTATCCTGGCATCGTCTTCCGAGAGCTTGAGGCTCTGGAAAACCTGCTGACAAAAGGCTTCCAGAGACTCGCGCCTGATTCTAACGTAGTCTGTCCCCATAGGTGACTCCTATATTCTTCCAGCTACACCCCACCGAAGGCCGAAATTCCGCCATCGACGGCCACTGTCGTGCCATGCATAAAGGCGGCCACATCTGAGAGCAACGTGAGAGCCGGGCCAACCAGGTCTTCAGGCTGTCCGAATCGCCCCAGAGGAGTATGGGCTATGATCCTTTGTCCTCGCTCGGTTAGTTCCCCACTTCGCTCATCAGTGAGCAGGAACCTGTTTTGTTCGGTCAGAAAGAAGCCCGGCATGAGAGCATTGACGCGAATGTGAGGCGAGTACTCCTGGGAGATGTGCACCGCCAGCCATTGCGTAAAGTTGACAATGGCCGCTTTGGCCGCCGAGTAGGCTACACTTCTGGTCAGAGGGCGCTCGGCCCCATAGGAGGATATGTTGAGGATGCACCCCCTGTCCTGGTCCACCATGTGGCGCCCGAACACCTGACAGGCCAGGAAAGTACCCATGAAATTGAGGTTGAAAACCCAACGTATTGCATCTTCGGGCAGGTCGAAGAAGGACAGTTGTTCACTGGTGGTCGCTTCCTTCTTAGCGCCGCCAGCTCCATTAATGAGAATATCGACCTGCCCAAAGGTCTCTATGGTTCGTTGCGCCAGGCCCTCCAGAGATTTCCTGTCCAGCACGTCCGCCTGCCAGGCGATGGCCCGCCCCCCTTCGGCGACGATCTGATCGGCGACCTCCTGAGCTTTAGCCATACGGGTGTGTCCTACCACCACCACCACTGCCCCTTGCTGACCAAGCGCCAGGGCCAGCGCACTGCACAACACCCCGCTTCCCCCGATAACTACCGCCACTTTCCCGCTGAAATCGAACGCTCTAGCCAAATTCATAGCGCCTGACCTCCGTGTCAACCCATCAAGTAGCCGCCGTTCACGTCAAGGATGGCGCCCGTGATAAAGTCCGCCCCGTCGGAGGCCAGAAAGGCCACCGCTTCGGCCACCTCTTGAGGTTTCCCCAACCTCTTCAGGGGGATAGCTTCCACAATCTGCCGCCGCTTTTCCTCCGACCACTCCTGACTCATCTCGGTTTCGATGGCGTGGGGAGCCACGGCGTTCACGTTGATCCCATGAGGAGCCAGTTCCCGCGCCAGAGACCTGGTGAAAGTATTGATCGCGCCCTTGGAGGTGCCGTAGGATGGGGCAGAGGCAATGTCGCCCATCTTGCCCACCACGGAGGAGATGTTTATGATCTTCCCTCCTCCTTGTTTTATCATAAGCGGAACCACCTCTTTGGCGCAGTTGAACGTCCCTCCCAGGTTGACGCTGAGCACCTTATCCCACTCCTGGGCGCTGTGCTCGACGAAGGTCCCTCGGCGGATGATCCCGGCGTTGTTCACCAGGATATCGATGTGACCGAAGACGGAGACCGCTTCATTGACCAGCCGCTTTACCGCCTGGCGCTGAGAGACGTCGGCCTGGATAGCCCTGGCCCTGCGTCCCAACCTTTCGATCTCTTGCGCTACCCGTTGGCCGCCTTCCAGGTCTACATCGGTGACGACGATATCCGCCCCTTCTCGGGCCAGCGTCAGGGCGATGGCTTTGCCTATGCCCCGCGCCGCGCCGCTTACCAGAGCCACTTTACCGGCGAATTTCATGTTCCTCAACCTCCTCAATTTTATTCTTTAACCGCTCCGGCTGTCAGACCCTCGACCAGATAATTCTGCAAAACCAGGTACAATATAATGGGGGGCAATGCCCCGACCACGGAGCCGGCCATCAACTGAGGCCAGATGATGCGAAACTGGGTCACCAAGCGGCTGAGTCCGAGCGTGACGGTAGCCATTTTCTCGCCGCTGGTCAGGACTAACACCCACAGCAGGTCGCCCCAGGCCAGCAGGAAAGCAAAGATCATGGTCGCCACCATGCCAGGAGCGATCACCGGCAGGATCACCCTGAAATAGGCGCCGAGCCGGCTGCAACCATCCACCAGGGCGGCCTGGTCCAATTCCTCAGGCACAGTGTCTATAAAGCCCTTGAGCATCCAGGTGCTAAACGGCAAAGTGATGGTGGTAAAGGCCAGAATCAGGCCCGGATAGGTGTTATAAAGGCCGAACTTGGCCAGCATCTTAAAGTATGGCCCTACCAGGAGCACTCCTGGCAGCATCTGGCTGGCCAGAATGATCCCGATAAACAGGGCGCGTCCTCGGAAAACGAAACGAGAGAAACCGTAACCGGCCAGCGACCCGATGAGCGTGGACAGCAAAGCGGTGCCCAGGGATATGGCGGTGCTGTTCAGGAAATAGCGCGGAAAGTTCGTCCACAGGAGCACCTGGCTATACGCTTCCAGCGTTGGCGCCTGGGGCCAGAACGTGGGTGGAATGGAGTAAGCCTCCTTATCCGTCTTGAGGGAGGTGAACGCCATCCAGACGAAGGGGATGACGTTATATAAACAGACCAGGGCCAGGAACAGGTAAGCGATTACGGTACTGCGTTGCAATTTCCACTTCATTTTCATCACACTCTCCGCACGATCATCCGCACGTATGGGAAGCTGATGATCAGCATGATAATAGCCATCACCACCGCCATAGCCGAAGCATACTCGAAGTTAAAATATTTGAAATATTGCTTATAGATGTAAAGAGACAGGATCTCGGTGACGTGGCCGGGGCCCCCCAGGGTCATATTGTAAACCAGGCCAAAGCGTCTGAATTGCCAGATGGTGTCCAAAGCCACGGCAATGATAATCATCCTGCTGAGAAGGGGGATGGTGACGTGACGAAATTCCTGAAGCGTCGTAGCCCCGTCCAATTTGGCGGCCTCGTAAAGCTCCCGCGGGATGGCCTGCAACCCCGCCAGCAGAATGATCATCACAAATGGATAACCACGCCACACGTCCGCAAAGATCACGCTGGGCAGGGCCAGATTAGGCAGGGCCAGCCACTCAATGTAGGTCTTGGTCAACCCATTCTTGATCAACAGGTTATTGATGATGCCCGAGGTGGGGTTGTACATAAAGCGCCAGATGAGGCCCGAGATCACGTCCGGCACGGTCCAGGGCAGGATGGCGAGCACCCTGAAGAAGCGGTTGGCTTTGATCTGGGCATTGAGCGCCAGGGCCACGGCCAGGCCCACAATCAGGTGGAGCGCCACCGTGCCGGCGACGAAGCGGAAGGTGATCAATAGAGAGTTCCAGAACAGCTCGTCTCTGGCGAGCTTCACGTAGTTTGCCAGGGTAAAGGTCTTGACCTCGGACCACAGGGGAGTGAAGCTGTTCACCACGGCGATGGCCGTGGGGAAGCCGAGGACGAGTAGCAACATAAGGATGCAGGGCAAAATGAAGGCGTATCCCTGGAGCTCCTGGCGGGATAGGCCCTTGAAGGCCGGGAAGCGAGCGCGAGGTTTGTTCATATTCATCACTCGGTATCCAATTATGTAGTGCGGAGGGCCACTGGTGGGTGGCCCTCCGTGTGGGTGGATCGCTCAAACTAGAATTCTGGGCACGTGTCGTCGGCTTCGCGATAGACGCTCAAGATGTCGTTGATCTGGTTGTAGGCCCCTTCCAGAGCCTCTTCCGGCGACTTGGCCTCCGTGAAGCCCTCCTGGGCGGCGGTGTTGATCGCTTCGATGATCTGCGGCCACTCCTTCAACTGGGGGACAAACTTGGCGCTCGCCAACCCCCCGGCAACCACTTTGGCGAACTTGTCGTTGAGGAGTTCGTCGTAGCCCTCCACTCCCTGGTCCTCAAGTCCTCCAGAGACGTCCCGTCGAGAGGAGAGGACGCGGGCATCCATGAACCACTTCTCCTCCATGGGCTTGCTGGTAATGAACTTCAGCAGCTTCCAGGCCTCTTCGGGGTGCTTGGTGTTGGGGTTGATCCCCCAGGCGCTCAGCCAGGCGGTGGTGGTGAATTCGGTCTCCAGGCCGGCCTTCACCGGCACCGGGGCGGCTTCCAGCACCTCCAGGGCTCCCAGGTCCGGGTTGTTGGTGTCTACGATGGGCGGCGTCCAGCCTGAGCCTAGCAGCATGGCAATCTGTTCGTTAGCCATCTGCTCTCTCACCGTCCCTGGGTTCTGGGCCGTCACTCCGGGCGGAATCACCCCGTGCACGGTGCCCAGTTCGATGAAGAACTTGAAGGCTTCCTTCGCTTCGGCGCTGTTGAGGGCCGCGCACTTGTTGTCGGGGGTCAGATAGTCCCCACCGTGGCTGAAGAGGATAGGAGTGGAGCGCAACTCAAACCCAGGATCGATCGCTCCAATCGTTCCAAACCCCCAGGTATCAATTTGACCATCGCCGTCCCGGTCGCGGGTAAGCTTCTTGGCGTAGTCAACGAACTCATCCCAGGTGGCAGGGGGGGTGTTGGGATCCAGGCCCGCCTCCTCGAAGAGGTTCTTATTGTAGAACAGAACCATCGACATGAAGTCCCCTGGCAGGGCGTAGTATGTGCCCTCATCCTGCATCAACTCCAGGGTTTGAGGGAACCAGGGGGTCAGGAAGTCGCCGCCATAAACGCCTTCCTCGGCCTCGATGAAGGGGGTAATGTCGTAGAGATACCCCTTTTCGATGAAAGACTTCAGCGAGTAGGCGTGCAGGTGGAAGACGTCCGGGCCCATGCCGGCCTCGATCTCGGTGGCGTATTTGGTCTCCTTCTCAGCGTAGGAGACGTAGTCTAATTCGATGTCAATGTTGGGGTTCTCCGCCTTAAAGGTCTCGAACGCCTCTATGAGCGCCGCCTCCCAGTGCGGTTCGGTCAGGTGCCAGTCGGAGAACAGCAGGGTGACAGGTTCCTGCGCCTGCGCTGGCCCGACTCCGGCTACGGCCACGCTCAGGATCACCAAGACCGTCATCATCAAGGGCAATAGTTTTCGAAATCTCATTTTGATCCTCCTTTGGATTTCAACTGTTAAGGGTTAACAAATCACCTGGATAGAAAACGTTATTTTGTTCAATACCTACCTCCTTTCTCCCTAGACCTGCCTAGAGTTTTTTAGTCTTCACTCCGCGTTCTCCGCGTTCTCTGCGGTTAAAGAGGCCGGTGGCCGGTATCAGGTCACAACACTTAGAACTTCAACGCTCCTGCGGTCAGCCCCTCTATGATATACCTTTGGGCAATAAAGACAAATATTATGCCCGGCAGAGCCGCCGTTAAGGCTCCTGCACACATCTGATTCCAATTTACAAATATATCTCCTACGCAATCAAAACAGCCCACTGTTATCGGCTGCGCCGACGGGGTCGAGGTGAACACAAAGGCGTAGATGAATTCATTCCAGGTCCAGAGATAGGTTATTATGGCTGAGGCGGCGATGGAGGGCGCGCCTACCGGCAAAACGACCCTTAAAAGAGTCCCTGTCCTTGAACATCCATCCACGATGGCCGCGTCTATCAATTCCCGGGGAAAGGCGTCAAAAAATGGTTTCATAATCAACACGGCAAATGGGTAAGTCAGGTAGATATTAGCAATGATCATGCTGCTTAAAGTATCAGCCAACCCTAAGCGGCTGACCAGGATATAAAAGGGAAGAAGCAATGAGAGGGGAGGTATGATACGAGTCCCCAAAAGGACGAATAAGAGCAACCCGCTTCCTTTGAACCGGTATTGACTCAAGCCATAGGCCGCGAACGCGCCGATAACAGTGACGAGGGCTGTGGTCACGGTGGCGACAATAATGGAATTCTTCAGGTAAGAGAGAAAAGGGTAGTTTTCGAACAGGAGCTTAAAGGGAACGATAGAAGGATGGCGGGGAAAATAGACGGGGGGAAAGACATAAGTTTCTATATCCGGTTTGAAGGCGGTTACCACCGTCCAATAGATAGGCAGCATCATGGCCGCCAACACGATCAGGGCTACCGTATAGGGCAAGGCTTTACTTTCAAGAATTCTATCTTTCATTGGTCTTTATTGCTCCCTCCGCATCAGGTATATGAAAATAGCCGCCAGCGCTGAGGTTATGCCAAATAGCACCACTCCCCCGGCGGCTGCACGACCAAAGTTGAGAGTCTTGATGATCTGATCCCAGATATAATAGCCAAAAACGTAGGTGGCTCTTCCCGGTCCTCCAGCGGTTAAAGGGATGATGATATCGATGGTTCTGAAGGAGAACATAATGGTGATTAACAGTCCTACGAGAGCCGGTTGTTTGATGAGCGGTAAAGAGATGTATCTGAACCTGGCCAGGGCGTCCGCTCCATCCACCTTGGCGGCCTCGTGCAATTCTTGAGGAATACTGATCAGGGCCGCCAGTAGAATGATGCCCATGAAAGGGATGCGAGTCCAACTGTCCGCGATGATGACCCCTACCATAGCCAAGTCAGGGTCGCCGTATATACTCAGGGGAGTCCTTATCAGTCCTACTTTCATGAGCAGGTCGCTTACTACCCCGAAGTCTGGACTGAACATCCATTTCCAGATTATCCCCGAGATCACGGCGGGGACCGCCCAGGGTACGATCATAAGCGCCCTGAAGAACTCTGATCCCCTGGTAATTCGGCTGAGAGCAAGGGCAAGCGAGAGTCCTCCCACAAAGGTGAGAATCGTAGTACCGGCACAAAATATGGATATGCGCCTGAGGCTCATCGGAAAAAGACGATCCTCAAATAGTTGGGTGTAATTCTGGAGTCCATTGAATACGATGGGACTCATATTGTCATATCGAAGAAAACTGGTCTGGAAGAGAAGAAAGGCGGGAAAGAAGACCCAGAAAACTACTATTATCAACCCTGGCAGGTTCAATAAGAAACCATACATGCGGTCAGATAGCCTCATTTACCTCAGCCTCCCGTTGGAAAAAAGCTTACTCCTTGGGGGGTAAGCTGGACCTCCAAGAGGTCCAGCTTACCGTTTAAGGAGATAGCCTGGAGAACCTCACCTCTTTTTGGGTGAAGGAAGTGTCAGCCACTTCAGTTCTCTCCAGGCCCACATTAATTTGCATTGCTGGATGGCCTTCCTCGAAGAGAAACGTCATCTTACCCTTAAAAACAAGCGGGTGACATTGAGAAAAGAATCACTCAGGGACTCCGTACTCGTCGAGTTGCACCTGGCACTCTTCGAGAGCTTCCATGGGACTCATTTCCCCAGTGATGGCGTAGGCGAAGTATTCCATCATTATGTCCGTCAGCGCTCTTCCTGCCGGCGGGAAGGGCTCCAGGACGGCTCTACTCATAGCCGCCTGTCGCTCTTGAGGAACGGGAACCTCCTGGGCAGCAGGACTTTCATATACAGATACCACCGCGGCCTCATTGCCCTCCATGATGAGCTCCCTGTAGCTGGCCTCGTAGCTCCTCATAAAGTCAAGGAAGAGCATGGCCGCCGCTTTTTGATTGTCATTGATGGCGTTGTTGATCATGTAGCCATCGATGTCAAAATAGGAAGCGTGGTAATCATCAGGCATGGTTTCGTCCCATTTCAGTGGAGCAGCTACTGCCCAGTCTCCCTCTATTCCCGGAGCTGTCTCTGGATCCTGGAACCTGTTAGCATCAACTGTGTGGCTGGTTGCCATAGCGGCTTTACCCATGGCAAACATGTCTGAGGCTCCCATCCAGGAATACTCCAGGACCGAGGTAGGAGCAGATTTATCGGTGAGAACCATGTCGCAGAGCAGTTGCCAGGCATTTCTGCCTTCGGGGGTATCAATGACGATCAGTTGTCTGTCCATATCTACCATTCTGCCCCCTTGCGAGTAGATCATATCCCTCATCGGATAGATGATGTCCATCTCGCCTCCGGCCGAGAACACAAAACCCCACATCTCTGGTGTGGTGACTTCCTTGGCGATTTCGCGCAACTCCGCCCAGGTTTCTGGGGGTTCGGGTACCAGCGAGGGCCTGTAGTAGAGCATCATGGTCTTGGTCTGCCCAATCGAGCCGTAGATGTGGCCGTCAGGAGCCAGGAGTCCCTCTTTGACCGGGGGAGAATAAAGCTCCCACACGCCGGGATCATCCCATATAGCATCCAAGGGGTGCAGCCATCCACCCGCAGCCATCTGGATATAGGTTGTCGGGTGGTCGTAGCAAAGAACGTCTACGGAATCACTTTTGGCCGCAAATATGGATATGGTTTTGGCCACGATGGGAGCTTCAGCCCAGGGCAGGAGTTCAACCTCAACTCCAGTCAATTCTTTAAACCTTTCGGCATTAGCTACAGTGGCAGGATCATGTTGCAAGGCGCCGAAATTGGATACTTTGATCTTAGTCACCCCGGCTATGGCGTCTTGCCATCCCTCTGGAAGAACGTATTCTTCCCCTCCTATCCTTTCATTGATGGGGCTTGGCTGGTTCCATTTGATCAGCTCGTAGGCGGATTGCGCTCCAACGGAACCTGTGAATAACCCGAGAATCAGTAGTAGACTCAAAGCCAGTACATACTTGCTTTTCATGATCGATCCCTCCTTTGCGATTGTAAAATTCTCTTTTGCTTTCCGTTACCCTAATTGACTTCAAATTATTATATACATCACCTCCTTACATCATATATTTGGGAGCCATCAATTCTACGTTGATCAAACGAACGTTCGCTGTTGTGGGCGGCACTTTCGGCCATCGTTCACGCGCTTCTAGCGGCTCACCCGGCCAGACACGTCGCCGCCCGCCAGCTTTTCCACCTCGGCCACCGTGACCAGATTGAAGTCGCCGACGATGGTGTGCTTGAGGCAGGAGGCGGCCACCGCAAAATCCAGCACCCGTTGCCAGTCGTGGCCGAAAGTGCGCAGGCCGTAGATCAGACCGGCGGCGCAGGCATCGCCCCCACCCACTCGGTCCACGATGTGGGTGACCTGGTAGGTCGGCGCGGTGTAGACCTGCCCCCCGGCCCAGAGAATGCCCGACCAGGTGTTGTGGCTGGCGGACAGGGAACCGCGCAGGGTGATGGCGATGGTTTTCAAATTGGGGAAACGCTTCGCCAGTTCCTCGCACACGAAGCGATATTTGTCGGCGTCCACCACGCCCGCGGTCACGTCGGTGTCTGGCGCGGCGATGCCGAACACCTTGTCGGCGTCCTCCTCGTTGCCGATGGCGACCTCACAATATTGGACCAATTCGGACATAACTTCGCCTGGGGTCTGGCCCCATTTCCACAGTTTCTTGCGGTAATTGAGGTCGCATGAGATGGTGAGGCCCATCTCCTTCGCCGTCTGCACGGCCTCCAGGCACACGGCTGCGGCCCCTTCCGAGATAGCCGGGGTGATGCCCGTCCAATGGAACCAATCGGCGTCGGCGAAGACGGCCCGCCAATCGATCATGCCCGGCTCGATGGTAGCCAGGGCCGAATTGGCCCGGTCGTAGATGACCTTGCTGCCCCGCTGCACGGCCCCCATCTCCAGAAAATAGATGCCCAGCCGCTCGCCGCCGCGCACAATTTTGTCCGTCCCCACCCCGAACTGGCGCAGGAACATGAGGCAGGCGTCGCCCAGGTCGTTATCTGGCAGGCGGGTCACGTAGTCCACCGCCAGGCCGTAGTTAGCCAGCGAGACGGCCACGTTAGCCTCCCCGCCCCCGTAGAGCACGTCAAAAGATCGCGCCTGCCCGAACCGCAAGAATCCCGGCGGCAAGAGCCGCATCATGATCTCACCAAAGGTAACTATCTTCTTGGACATCCTGTCCTCCTTCTTCTAATCTCCAACCTCAATCTCCATCCCGCGTCCGCGTGTATCTGGCGACGAAGTTGTAGGGGGAAGGGAGAGGGATTTCGCTGGCAGCGTCGAGCCTGGCTATCTCGTCTGCCGAGAGTGTCCAGCCCACGCTGCCTAGATTCTGTTCCAGTTGCTCCAGGGTGCGGGCCCCGAAGATGGGAGCGGTGATGCCGGGCTGTTGGAGCAGCCAGTTAAGGGCCACCTGAGCCGGGGTTTTGCCCCGCCTTTCGCCAATCTCAAGCAAGGCATCTATTATCCGCCAGGTACGCTCACTCTCGCGCTGTTTCGGCAGGTCGTCCCAACGGTCTGCGCGGCCCACGCGGCTATCAGGCGGGGGCGGCTGGCCGCGCCGGTACTTGCCCGTCAGCCAGCCTCCGGCCAGGGGCGACCAGCAGATCACTCCTATCCCCTGGGAGCGACAGACAGGCAACAGTTCCCACTCCGTGCTGCGCACCAACAGGCTATACTCCGCCTGCAAGCAATCGAAGCGGGTCCAGCCGTGCATCTCGCTGAGCATGATGGCGCGGGTCAGGGAGGAAGGGGTGTAGTTTGAGGCCCCGATGTACCGTACCTTGCCAGCGCGCCCCAGGTCGTCCAGCGCCCGCAACGTTTCCTCCAACGGCGTGGAAGCGTCCCAACAATGGGTCTGATACAGGTCTACGTAGTCGGTCTGCAAACGGCGGAGGCTGGCCTCGATCTGGTCAAAGAGGTGTTTTCGCGACAGGCCGCTGTCGTTGGGGCCTTCTCCGGTGGGGAAGAAGACCTTGGTGGCAATGACGAACTGAGAACGGCTGCCCCGGCTCTTGAGCCAGGTGCCGAGCATGGTCTCGGCCTGGCCTTTATTATAGATGTTGGAGGTGTCGAAGAAGTTGCCCCCGGCCTCGACAAAACGGTCGGCCAGGGCGTGAGCGGTGGCCTGGTCGGCGCCCCAGCCGAAGGTCTGGGTGCCCAGACAAAGCTCCGAAACCCTTAGCCCGGTCCTGCCCATAAAGCGATATTTCACTATCCATCCTCCTGCCCGACTTTCTGGTGGCTTCCCCTCATCCATGTTGATGTATTTTATCACCGCAGGGAGCGCGGAGTTCGCTGAGGGCTTGCTGCCAGACTCTAAACGCTGATAGGATACTGGCCGTACTCATAGGCCGCTTCGTAGAGAGCGACGATGTTCTCCGGCGGCACTTCGGCCTGGATGTTGTGGATCGAACCGAAGACGAAACCGCCGCCCGGCGCCAGATCGTGGATGTGCTTTTTGACCTCCTCTTTAACATCTTCGGGCGTGCCGAAGGTCATCGTTTTCGTGGCGTCTGCTCCGCCCCCCCAGAAGACCACGTCGCGGCCAAACTCCCGTTTGAGCCTGGCTGGCTCCATATCTCTGGCCGACACCTGGACGGGGTTCACGATATCCATGCCGCTCTCGATGATGTCGGGCATGGCCCAGTAAATGGAGCCGCAGGTGTGGAAGAAGACTTTGGCCCCGGTCTTGTGGTGGATGAGGTCGGTTAAGCGCCGGTGGCGGGGCTTATAGATTTCACGATACAGGTCAGGGGAGAACAGAGGCCCATGCTGACCACCCAGGTCGTCGCCCAACTTGACGACGTGAACGTAAGGCCCTACCTCGTCCAGCACAAAATCCCAGAATTCCAACTGCCACTCTACCACCCTCTCGGCCAGAGCCTCCACGTACTTCTTGTTAAAAGCCATATCGCTGAACAGAGGCTCGATACCCCGCAACCAGTAAGAATGCTCAAAAACCCCGGCGGTCGGGCTGTTAATCGTAATCGCTCTGTCCGTGTTCTCCAACAAGTCCCTGGCTTTAGCGGCCAGGCCCTCGATCCGATTGGGATCCCGGGGGGCCGGAAATTGGAATTTCTCCAGCTCCTCTATAGTTCCTTCCTTAAGAGGATGGTCGGCCAGGTCGTACCAATACCCGCCGGCGGGGCGCTGATAGAGTACTCCCCACTCGTCCGTCCAGGTGTCGGTCTCCGGATCGACCTCTAACTTCCAGCCGGAGACCGGGTTGGCAAATAAGCTCTCCACGTCGGCGCGGAACTTCTCCTTGAGAGCCGGGGCCGGGTACACAATCTGCTGGAACATATCCTGGATGGGGGCCTGGTAAGGGGGCATCCCCAGGTGCTCCAGAAGCCGGCGGTGGGATTCGTGATGCATGGAGGTCACGATTCCGCCGAAGTCGATGGGCACACGATCCGGCTCCTTATGATCCAGAGCAAACAGGACTCTCTCTCTGCCGTTCATAATTTTATGAAAAACTCCTTATTATCAGAATTATGAGTGCTCTACCGTCAATCAGGCCCCTCCAGGCCCAAGGTAGGCCTGGAGGGCCCGATCTACACTAAGGCTTCCGTGCTGCCTGGCTCTGCTTCTACTCCAGACCGAGCATGGTGCGATAAGCCTTCAACTGCTCTTCGCGGCCCAGCCGCTCGGTGATTTTCTCCCATTCCTCGTAGATAGTATCGAGGGCCTCTTTGGGTTCCATCTCCCCGGCCAGGGCCTTGGAGACGTACAGGTCGAGGACGGTATCCACGTACTCCGGCTTGCCAGGAATGCGCAGGTCGGTCAGGACGTTGGGGTTCTCCATGTCGGCCTGGACGGCGGCCAGGTACTCCTGGGCGTCCTGCTCCCCAAAGCCAGCCTCTACCCAGGCGTCCAGGTTCTCGACGTGGGAGAAGCGATAGACGTTGTAGCCAGAGTCGCCGCGCGTCACGTCTTTGATACTGGTCTCCGGGCTGCACATGAACTTGAGGAAGTCGTAGGCCGCGTCCTTGTTCTCGCAACTGTCGGCGATGGCCGCCACCCAGCCGCCGAAGCAGAGGACTGGCACGTAGTTCACTTCATCCATTTCCGCCCAGGACTGCGCCTCGCGGTCCCAGACCTCCTTGGAGCCGGGCCGTATGGCCGTGCCGCAGTTGCCGATCATCTCCGGGGCCGCCACCTGGGGGTCTTCGCACAGGCCGGGGAAGGAACCCCACTCCATCCACATGGCGATGTTGCCGGCCGGGGCGCTGGCGCGGATCTGAGACACGTCCCACCCGCCCATGCCCGGAGGTCCGAACTTAGCCATATCGCGGTACAGGGTCAACCCTTTGACGAAGCCCTCCTGGTTGATGAGCGGCTCCATGGTCTCGGGGTCGAAGTACAGGACGCCGTGGTACTTATCCGGCCCGCCCGGCAGAACGCTATAGGCCGAGGTGAAGTTCCAGAACCACCAGTGAGACTGGGTGCCGCGCATCATGGGCTGCGCCCAGCCGAAATCGTCCTGGCCGTCGCCGCTCCAGTCCCAGCCGGTGAAGAACTCGGCCACGTCCCAAAGCTGGTCGAAGGTAGCCGGCACCTGGAGGTCGTACCCATATTGCTCCTTGAACTTGGCCTGGTACTCCTCATTCTCGAAGATGTCGCGACGATAGAACAGGGAATGGGTATCGCCGTCAAACGGCAGGGCGTAGACGTTGCCAGCCCAGGACACAATCTGCTCGCGGAAGGCGGGCATGACGTCCTCCCAGGCCGGGTCGGTGTCCGCATTGGCGATGTAGTCGTCGAGGGTGATCAGGTAGGGGGTGAAGTCCGGCAACCAGGTGGCGGAGATGACGATGATGTCGTAGGTAGCCGCCCCGGTTATGAAGGAGGTCATGATCTTCTCGTAAAGGTCCCCGTAGGGTGTTTCTACGACCTCCACCTCTCCCCCCGTCATCTCCGTCCACTCCGGCCCGTGCTCGATCATAGGCCCGGCGATATAGGGGCCGGTTTGGGTGGTGACCACTAATTTCACGCCCTCGTAGGGGCCTTGAGCCGCGGCTGGCGTCGCCACCAGCGGCATGAGCACAACCACCACCAGCAGCAAGGCTAAAAAGCGCTTCATTTCTCTTACCTCCTTTGGTCAATCTAACAAATACAACTTTACTCCAGGCCGCGATGTCATGCGGCTACGCTACGCCTGTAGGCCAGAAAACTGGCCTGTCCTCTTTCTTTGCCTGCGCATCACCTCCTCTCTTTCTTCTTCATACAAAAGCACTATCTCCCTTTCTACATATTCTCACGCGCCGTTAGGCGAAGGTGGGCTTTCCAGGCCCATCTCGATCATCAGAAGCGTCCTTCG
Organism: Anaerolineae bacterium; assembly: GCA_034417895.1. Classification (GTDB taxonomy): domain Bacteria; phylum Chloroflexota; class Anaerolineae; order CAZYHC01; family CAZYHC01; genus DAOULT01. The sequence continues at coordinate 25,235 of DAOULT010000013.1, forward strand.
GTCTAGCAATCTTCTATGCTCGATAGCTAGAACTCGATCTTCGTCGCCTAGTTCCCGCAATCTTTCTTTCAATCTCTGATATTCTTCATTCTCGTCCAGTCCCAAAGTCAGTGCAGCTTCTCTCAGATGTTGGTTTGAATATACCGGCTTCCCCTTTTCGTCTTTAGCTGTCGCAATATCAATAAGAAGTTTGGCACGGATCACGCTGGTTCTGTCCCGTATCTTCATCTCCTCTTTTCGGATTTCGTGGCTTTTTCTAGCCAGGTCAGTTATTGTGTCTATCATTTCTAACAATTCTTTTCTCACTTCTTCGGTCATCTGCCTGGTCTCCCTCCAGCTTCTCGCCAAAGCCCGATTGCACACATTTTGTGAACCCGTCTGTATGGGGAACCTATTTCAACGCCCCCAAAGTCAAGCCCGAAATAATGTACCGCTGGATGAACAGGGTGAAGACGATGACCGGCACGATGGCTTTTTCAGACCGACTCTGCTGGCCGTAGGTCGGCGATTACAGGTAGAGAGAACAATTCTCTTCTCAGCAGTCGGCTGGTGAAGAATAGCACTTCAAGGTTTTCAATCTGGCCTGTTTGCGGATTCAGACGGGCAATGATCTCGTCACCCAGTTCCTCAGATTCCTGAGCGGCATAAGGCACGACGGTGTTGATGTACAGGATATCAGCCTCGCGATCGTATTGGAAGGTCAGTTTTTGCGCCATTCCACTTCTCCGTTCGCCAGTCTACGGGTAATGTAGGCGGTGATGATCCAGTGTCGCTCTGTGGGCGTGACCTCACTCACTACGACCACCACTATGTACTTGCCTTGACGAACATCTTCAAACCAACGGTAAAACAGCCGGGCCGCGCTCATGCGGGTGCTGCGCCGGACTTGATCGGGGTCGGCCAGCGTTTGCCCTATCTGGGCCAGATATTCCGGCAACAAATCCGGGTGAGTGTGAGCGATATGCGCTTCCCGTTCGTCCGTCAATTCGACCTCATCCTTCAAATAGGGACACGAGAAAGTTCGCATGTCCGGTCGCTCCTACAGTCTGCAACGAATCTATTTCAGCGCCCCCAGAGTCAGCCCCGAAATGATGTACCGCTGGATGAACAGGGTGAAGACGATGACCGGCACGATGGCGATGAGCAGCATGGCCGACAGGTCCCACCACAGCGGCGCGCCGCCGTGCGTCAATCCGGCCAGCAAGACGGGAATGGTCCTGGCCTTGTTGAAGGTAAGGGTCAGGGCGAAAAGGAACTCGTTCCAGGAGAAGATGAGAGTGAACACGCTGGCCGCCACCATGCCGGGAGTAGAAAGCGGCAACACCACCCGCAGGAAAGCGCCCAGGTAGGAACAGCCATCTATGCGGGCGCTGTCCTCCAGCTCTCTGGGGATGTCCAGGAAGAATTCGCGCATGATCCAGACCACAAAAGGGATGCTGCCCACGCTATGGGCCAGGATGATAGCCGGCAGCTTATCCAGAAGATTGAAAGTTCTGAACAGAATGAAGAAGGGAATCACCAGGACGATAGGCGGCAACATCCGCTGCGACAGGATGAAGAAAGCGATGTCGCTGTTTTTCCAGCGCCGGAAGCGGAAGCGGGCCAGGCTGTAAGCCGCCGGACAACCGATAATCAAGGAAAGCAAAGTGCTCCCCACGGCAGCGATAATACTGTTCTTCATCACCCCCAGGATTTCCTCCGCGCTGTGGGGCGTGGTGCGATACTCCTCGCCAGAGCCAGCCACAAACCCCAACTCCTCCCAGGCATACAGGCTGGGTTGATAATCAACAAACGGTACATATTTCGGCGGATTGGTTATGACGTCTTTCGGCTCCTTGAAGGCGGTGATGAAGGTCCAGTAAATGGGAAAGACCATGATCACCGAAATAATCACCAGGACGATGTAGAGCAAGATGGTGCTCAATCGCCGTCTGGTCGCTTTTGCCATTGCTTCAGCCCTCCACTATTCTCATTCAAACTCCCGTTCGCGACGCAGGAAGCGGATCAGGAAGGTGAAAATAACGATCGCAAAGATGAGCAAAGTATAAGAAATGGTCGAAGCGTAGCCCAGGCTAAACTGTTGCATCCCCACCATGCGGGCGTACATGGTGACGGTTTCGGTGGCGCTGCCGGGGCCGCCGGCGGTGGTAACGACAATGACATCGAAAATCTTGACCGCCTCGACCGCTCTCAGCAAGATGGCGAGGGCCATAACCGGACTCAGCAAGGGGATGGTGATGTACCTGAAAATCTGCCAGTGATTGGCCCCGTCCACAATGGCCGCTTCGTAAGGCTCCCTGGGCAGCGATTGGAGCCCGGCCAGCAAGATGACGAACACGAAAGGAGTCCACTGCCAGACGTCGATTAGAATCACAGAAAGCAAAGCCGTAGAGATATCGCTCAACCAGGGAGCAGGAGGTAGACCAACCAGGCTCAGGAAGTTGTTCAAAGGGCCATTGGCTACGTGATAAAGCATCCGCCAGGTATAGCCCACGGCCACCGGAGAGGCCATCATGGGCATGAGAAAGATCATGCGGAAGATGCTCTGGCCCTTGATCTGGCGGTTGAGGAGCAGAGCCAACCCAAAACCGAGCACAAACTCCAGGCTGACGGCGGCCACCACAAAGATGATCGTGTTGCCCAAAGTGTCCCGGAACATTCGGTCCTCAAACAGCCTCACAAAGTTCCCGAAGCCGACAAATATCTGACCCTTGCGGGCGCTTATATTCCAGTCGTAAAAAAGCAGGCGAGCCGAGTAAAGAAGGGGGAAAATGCCTATGCCTAAAAGATAAATGATACAGGGCGCAAGCAACAGATACTTGAGGCGGTCTTCAGAGACGAAATCTAGCCAGGTAGAGGACGCCCGGCTATAGGAAACTCTTCTTTCTGCCATAGCACTATCTCCGTCGATTTGGATTAGAAAAACTGACGGGTGGAAGAAGCTGATTCTGACCCAGTGACCTCATGCCAGCGAGTTCCGGCTAAACTGGAACCTGGTGGCCCCCCCAGGGCAGATACTTTCCGCGCCATTGAAGCCGGGGGGCCACCTGCTTTCCAGCGTTTAGCGAGCGTTTATCACACTCTGGCGGCCTGCCTCTGCCCGGCCCTAGAAGAGGGCGTCTGGGTTGTAGTACTGGCAGGCGTTGTCTACTGTGATGAGCGGCGAGGGCAAGACGGTGTCCTTCTCCGGCATCGCTCCGGCCAGGATAGCCATCAGGCGGTGGAACCCGGCCCGTCCGATCTCGTCGGAGTCATTCTTGCCGGTGCAGGCGTAGTTGGTACCATCCATAATGGCCTTCAGGGCCTCTTTCTGGCCGTCCACGCCGCACAGGAACATCTCGTCGGTGCGGCCCGCGTCCTCGATAGCTTTCTGCGCCCCCAGGCACATGGAGTCGTTCTCGCAGAAGACGACGTCGATTTTGTCGTACTTCGCCAGCATGTCCTCCATGATCGTGAACCCGCCGTCCTCGCTCCAGCCGCCGAAATCCGGAGCCATCATTACTTCGATGTTACTTTCCTCCACCTCGGAGAGCATCCCGTTGGTGCGATCCAGGCCGATGGTGTTGTCCGCCGGGCCGCCGCGTATGTCAATCAGGAAGCCTTCGCCGCCCAGCCTGTCCACGATGTACTGCCCATCCTGCACGCCAATCTGGTAGTTGTTAGGGCCTATCCAACTGGTGTAATCGCCGCCCTTCAGCAGCCTGTCCACCATGACCACCGGCACGCCGGCCTCCTGGCAGGCATCCAGGGCCGCGGGGGCCGCTTCAATCGGACCGGCGTTGATGATGACCCCATCCACGCCCTTAGCCAGCACATCCTCGACGTCCGAGGTCAGCTTCTCGGCGTCGCCGCCGGCATCAGTAGCGATCACCTCGATGTTCTCGAAGTAGGCCGCTTCCTCCACCACCGCATCAGACATGGCGACGAAGTAGGGAGCAGCCAGGGTGAAGTTGACCACGCCGATGCGAAAGGTGCGTGCTTCCTGGGAAGCGACAGGGGGGGTAGCGATAGCCGCCAGAAGCACCACCAGGAAAATCAAAGCTAATGCGCGTTTCATTTGTTGACCTCCTCCTTTTGGTCTAAAGTTACACAAATCAAGCCTTCGGTATCTTTACAAGCCCGAATTTTCCTTCTTGCCGCCCACCCCCTTTCTTCACTTCATCCCTCAGAACGAAGGGGACACTAATGATGTTCAGCCTATTGCTCTTTTCGCCGGGCCAGCACGGCAAAGACGATGATCAGTCCCTTGAAAACCTGCTGGTAATAGGATTGCACGTTGAACAGGTTCAAGAGGTTGTCGATCAACCCCAAAACGAGCACTCCCCCGAACGTCCCAATGGCCCCCCCGCCGCCGCCTCCCAGGATGCCCCCGCCAATGACCACGGCGGCGATAGCGTCCAGTTCGTAACCCACTCCTACACTTGGCTGAGCGATCCCCAAACGGGAAGCCAGGAGCACCCCGGCCATACCAGCGAATAGGCCGGAAATGACGTATGCCAGCAAGATGTGCCTGCCTACGTTAATGCCTGCCAGCCTGACGGCTTCCTCATTGCCCCCAATGGCTACAATGGCCCGCCCCACAGTAGTGCGGTTAAGAAACACCCACACCAGAGGAAAACAGGCCAGCATAACGAGGGCCGCGATTGGCATCGGGCCGATGAACCCGCCCCCTAACAGCTTGCGGAAGGCAGGGTTCTCGGGCACTTGCGGGATTTCTGAGTAAATATAGATGAGACCCCGGAACGAGCTCATGGTGGCTAAGGTAACGATGAACGGCGCCAGCTTGAAGCGGGCCACCAGAAAGCCGTTCAGTGTCCCGGCCAGCACGCCAACGGCCAGGCCGACCAGGACGGCCAGAGGAAGGCCAATCTGGTCCGTCAGGCCGGCAGCCAGAATCCCGGCCAGAGCGACAATCGGCCCCACCGAAAGATCGATGCCCCCGGTCAGGATCACGACCAGCATCCCCAGGCTGAGCAGGCCATTGGTCACGATCTGGCGGGAGAGATTGAGAAGATTCCGCGGAGTGAAAAACACATCCGAGGCGGAGGCGGCGATCAGCATCAGGACGAAAAACGCCACCATGAAGATGTAGTCTGCCCAGCGGCGGCGCGTCTCTTCCCCAAACCACCTGCCGATCTGAGCAGACAAGAAGGCGTGTTCTCGTTTCTCCCGCACGTCAGAAGAACTGGATGAAGTTTGCATTGAATCTCCCATCTCAGGTCACCCCCGCAGCACAGGCCAGCAGGCTTTCCTCGCTGGCCTGCGCCCTCGTGAACTCTCCGACCAGGCGCCCTTCCCGCATCACCAAAGCTCTGTCGCTCATGCCCAGAATCTCCGGCAGCTCGGAGGAAATGAGCAGAATCCCGACCCCTCTTTCCGCCAAATCACCTATGATGTGGTAAAGCTCGACCTTTGTGGCCACGTCCACCCCCCGCGTCGGCTCGTCCAGGATCAGCACTTTGGCCTGGGAAAGAAGCCACTTAGCCAGGGCTACCTTCTGCTGATTTCCCCCGCTGAGCTGCCGCACTAACCGCCCAATCTGAGGAGGGCGGATATCCAACTCCTGCACTTCGGACTGCACCTGCGCGTCCTGCTCTCGGCGGTCCAGGAATATCCAGCGGCTCACCTGCGGCATAGTAGCCAGGCTTACGTTGTCCCGGATCGAGCAGTTCAACACCAGACCGTCCCGCTTGCGGTCCTCGGTCAGAAGGGCCAGGCCCTCCTGCACGGCCTCGTGCGGCGACCTCGGCCTGATCGCCCTTCCTGCCAGGCGGATTTCTCCAGAGGTAAGCGGCTCGGCCCCGAAGATGCATTTTGCCACCTGGGTGCGGCCACTGCCCACCAGCCCGAACAGCCCTAGCACCTCGCCGCGGGCCAGAGAAAAGGAGATATCGGCGAAGAAGCCCTCTCGGTTTAAACCCTGCACCGTCAAAATCTCTTCGCCCGTCCGGGTGTGTCGGCTTGGATAGATTTCTCCCAGGGTGCGCCCCACCATCATCTTGATCAACTGCGCCTGATCCGCTTCCTGGGGGCGCACCGTGCCCACCAGCTCCCCATCCTTGAGCACAGTGATCCGATCTGCCACTTCAAAGACTTCGTCCAGCCGATGGGAAATGTACAGAATCAGGGTGGACTCCTCCTTGAGAGTCTGAATCAGGGCGAAGAGGTGCTTCAACTCCTCCTGGGAGAGCACGGCCGAAGGCTCATCCAGGATCAGGATGCGCGGCCTTTCGGCCACAGCCTTGGCGATCTCCACCATTTGCTGGTGGGAGACGCTTAGCCGGGAGACGGGCGTCCGCACGTCGATGCCGCTAAAGCCAATCTCCTCCAGGATGTCCTCCGCTCGGCGATTAGCTTTGGGCCAATCAACCCACCACGAGAGTCTGCCGGTAGGCATCTGGCCCATCAGGATGTTCTCGGTGACGGTCAGGTGAGGCACCAGGCTGAACTCCTGGTGCACGGCGCGGATCCCCAGGCGACGGGCGCGCAGCGGCGTGCCCAGTTGCACCGGCTGGCCGTCTAACAGGATATCCCCTGCGTCCCGCGACAAAGCCCCGGCAATAATCTTCACCAGAGTAGTTTTCCCCGCCCCGTTTTCCCCAACGATGGCGTGCACCTCGCCCATCGCGGCGCAGAAATCCACCCCACGTAGAGCCTGTGTCCCGTCGTAGCTCTTACTGATTCCCTGCATCTGGAGAGCATTCAAGTTTTCCACCGGCCTGCTTACTCCTGAGCAAATATCGACAGCGCGTCGTGAAACAGGATAACTTTCTGCTCGGTCATCTCGTTGAGGGTGTCGTGCAGTCCTTCGCGCCCCTGGCCGCTCATCTTGATCCCTCCGAAGGGCAGGCTTTCCACCCGAATGGCCGAGGACCAATTGACAATTACCCCGCCCACCTCCAGGCGGTGAGCGATGTCGAAGGCGCGAGAAACATCCTGGGTGAATACTGCCGCCTGGAGGCCGTAGGGGGTATCGTTGGCCATCTCAATGGCTTCATCTATATTCTGAAAGGCCACCAGGGGCGCGACCGGCCCGAAGGTTTCCTGGCGAAATAGCTCAGCCTGGGGCGGAACGTCGGTCAAGACTGTAGGCTCGACGAAGGCCCTGCGCCGCTGCCCGCCGGCCATCAGCTTTGCCCCGGCCTTCAAGCAATCGTTGATAGCCGCCTCTACCTTCTTGGCTGCCTGCTCATTGATCAGCGGCCCCACGTCGGTGTCCTCCGCCAACTGGTCGCCCACTTTAAGGGCCTGGGCCTTGCTCGTCAGGATTGCAGCGAAACGGTCGTAGACCGTAGCCTCCACGAATATGCGCTTGACCGCACAACAAATCTGGCCGTTACCGCGGGCCAGGCGGCCCAGGACAACCGCTTCAGCGGCCTTCTCCAAATCGGCATCGGCGCACACGATGGTGGCATCGTTGCCGCCCAGCTCCAGGTGCACCTTCTTGAGGTGCCGGGCGGCCAGTTGCGAAATCCTGACGCCCACCTCCGTGCTGCCAGTGACCGTGACCATCTGGATGCCCTGGCTCTGGGCCAGGAACGCTCCGATCGATTCCCCTGGCCCGGTGATCACCTGGTGCGCCGCCTGGGGCAGTCCTGCTTCTTCCATCAAAGAGGCGATTTTGAGCAAAGTGAGGGGGCAATCGCTAGGGGGTTTGACCATTACGGCATTGCCCGCCGCCAGAGCCGGGGCAACTTTGTGAGCGCATAGCTCTACGGGATAGTTGAAGGGCACGATGGCCGCCACCACCCCCAAAGGCTGGCGGATGGTTACGGCGAAATGCCGCTCCTGGCCGGGCACGGCGTCCATAGGCACCACCCGGCCAAAGATACGCCTGGCTTCCTCGGCGAACCCTCGGAAAATGCGTATGGCCGCCGCCACCTCTTCCCGGGTTTGCAGGATGGGCTTGCCATTCTCCCGCGCCAGCAATTCACTCAGAGCAGGCTTGTGGGCTTCCATAGCCTGGGCGATGCGGAACAAGATCGCTGAACGCTCGTGGGCCGGCAGCCGGCCCATGACCTTCTGGCCTCGTTGGGCCGCCCGCAACGCTGTCTCGGCGTCCTGCAAAGTAGCCAGCGGGACGCTATCGATCACCTCGCCAGTGCCTGGGTTGCGAATCTCTCGCCAATGGCCGTCGGAGGCTTCTACCCACTGGCTGTCAATCAACATCTTCATCGCTTATCCTCCTCCTTGAGTTAAAGATTGCTCCGCATCAGCAAGGCTGACTGACGTTTTTTAGCGAGGATACCCCATTCTCCTGGACACTTCCAGGGCGGCGTCTCTGACCAGAGGGCCCAGGGCGATGATCTGCTCCTTGCTAATGCGGTTGGCAGGTCCAGACACGCTGATCGCTCCGATCACCTTGAGAGTGTAGTCAAAGATGGGGGCCCCGACACAGCGCACCCCCGTCTCGTTCTCCTGATCGTCGGTGGCGAAGCCCTGAGCACGCACCCGCTCCAGTTCGAGGCGCAGGGCCGGCGGCGAAGTAATGGTATAGGGGGTTCGCGCCGGCAGGCCCTCGCCGATGATCTCTTCCACGCGCTCGAAAGGGTAGTGGGCCAGGATAGCCTTGCCCAGCGAGGTGCAATACATCGGCATCCGGGCGCCGATACGGGAAAACATTCGTATAGAATGCGGACTGTCAACTTTAGCGATGTAGACCACTTCGTTTACCGAGGGGACCGCCAGATGCACCGTCTCCTGCGTCCGAGCAGCCACTTCGTTAAGAAACAGTTCACTCACGCTGCGCAGATTGTGATCGCTGAGGAAGGCTCCAGCCAACTCGATCAGCTTTAGACCCAGGCGAAAGTGATCCCTCTCATCCCGCTCGACCACCGCCAGTTTCTCCAGCGTGGTCAGGTAACGGTGGGCTGTGCTCTTGGATGTCCCCAGGTGGTTGGAAACCTCCTTAAGAGAGGTCCCGCCTTCACCATTGGAGGCAAGCATATCCAAAATGGCGAAGGCTTTGGCTACAGTTGTTGAAGTTCTGTGCTGTCTGTCCAAATGCTTGACCTCTCGCACTGTCCCCATAATCAGCAATCCATCCCACAATCGTTTGGCAGTGTTCTAAAGTCTAGAACATCATTCTAATTATAACACACAATTCACCTCTTGTCAAGCCTGAATCTGGATTTTAGAATCTCGTCCAGGTCTGGTGTCTGCGCCGCAGAAAATCCAGGTAGCGAGGCATGACCACCTGGTAGAGCCGGTAGAGGAGCGGCCAGACGGGGTAATCGTAGGCTCCGATGTGAGATACAAAGCGCCCGCCAAAACCGGCCTTGAAGCGATAAACGCCCCACAGCGGGTCGCTCTCGGCCAGGGAATCCGGCGCGCCCCACATGTCGTACAGGCCGCACCCTTGCGCTTTGGCCCAGCGGAGGGCCTCCCATTGGAGGAGGTAGTTGGGCATCAGAGGGCGTTTGTCATCGGATGAGGCGCCATACATGTACCACACTTTTTCGCCGAAACGGAAGAGAAGCAAGCCGGCCAACACCTGACCTTCGTGCTCGGCCAGGAAAAGACGGGCCAGGTCGGCTTCCATAAACAGCCCCCAGGCGTCTCGGTAGTAAGCCAGGGGGCGGATGATGAACCGATCACGGGCCGCCGTCTGGTCGTACAGTTGGTAGAGCAGGGGCAGATCGTCCAGCCCCCCGCTTCGCACCGTCACCCCGCGTCGCCCGGCCAGGCGCACGTTGTAGCGCGTCTTGGCCTTCATGTTCATGAGAAGCTGTTCTTCGTCCTGGTCCAGGCCGATGAGGATGGTGTTTTTGAACTGAATCTGCTCCGCTGAGAAGCGCCACCCTCGGCTTCGCAGCCTGGTCGCCAGGCCCTCATCTCCCGCCCCTTCCTCCACGTCGGGATCGATCTTGACGAAAATGGCTCGCTGGCGTCTGGCTACCTCCTCCAAAGTAGCCAGCACCCGGTTCAAAAGCTCCCCATCGGCGTAATCCAGGGCCGGCCCCTTGGGCACGTACATGACGCTCAGGGGCAGATGGGGAAACTTGCGCTGTAACAGGGAAGCGGCAGCCCGCACCTGACCTCCCTCTTCAAAAAGAAGGCGTCTCGGCCTCCAGTTGTAGCGGGCCTTGAACTCCCCCCACTCGTAAGATTGTAAAACGTGAGGGCAGGGAAGGCTCAGGAGGGCCGTGTTCCAAATGTCCCTGTCAGCTATTTCTCGCACATGCATGGCACAGGTGTTTGTTTCCTCCAGGGCGTTCCCAGGGGCCTGGCCCTTCCAGAGCGCCAGGCGGCCCCTGACATGCTATTTATTATACCCGCTCCGGCTTCAAAAGACAATCGAAACGTGGTATAATATAGTCATCGTGCCGGAGAGCAGATTTTATGGAAAAACGTCAACGCCTGCGCGTCACTTTCCGCAAGGGCGAAGAAATCAAATATATCTCCCACCTGGATCTGTACCGTTTGTGGGAGCGGGTTCTGCGCCGGGCCGCAGTGCCCCTGGCCTATTCGCAGGGTTTTAACCCCCGCCCTAAATTGAACCTGGGCGCTCCCCTGCCGCTGGGCTTCAGCGGGCGAAACGAGCTGATGGACGTCTGGCTGACGCGCTATACCCCCACTCTGTACTTCGCCAAACGGGTGAAGAGTTGGTTGCCGCCGGGTCTGGATCTGGTCGCGGTCGAAGAAGTGTACCTCAAACTCCCGGCTATCCAGACCCAGGTGCGCTGCGCCGAATATCGAGCCACGCTCCTCAGCAACGAAAGTCCCTCAGAGATGCAGGCCCGCCTGGATCGGATTCTGGAAGCCGAGAGCCTGCCCCGTCATAGAAAACGTGGGGGACAGGGACAGAATTATGACTTGCGCCCCCTGATCGAAGCTTTGTGGATCGTGGAGGCCCGTCCGCCCCACTATACTCTGGGGATGCGTTTGCAAGCCGATAGCCAGGGCACCGGGCGGCCCGACGAGGTTCTGGAGGCCCTGGGTCTGGACGACCGACCACGTTCCATCGAACGGATCCGGCTGGAATTTACAAAACAACTATGAACCACAAAGTACACAGAGGGCGCGAGGGGAAAAGAGCCTCTTTCCTCTGTGTTCTCCGTGCTCTCTGTGGCTTGAAATCGGAAGCGAGGGGAGGCGGGTAGATGAGATGAACACTGAAAGCGTCAACAGCACTCCACGAAGATGGCATAGTCTTTCCATTGAGGAAGTCCTTTCCGCGCTGGGAACGCCTCGCGCTGAAGGGCTGAGCGTCGAGGAGGCTCAGGCCAGGCTGGAACGGTACGGCCCCAACGAGTTGGCCGAGCGGCCACGTCCAGGTTTCTGGCGGTTGCTTCTGGGCCAGTTCGACAATTTTCTGATCCTCATATTGCTGGTGGCCTGTCTGATTTCACTTTTCCTGGGCGAATACGTGGATGCCGGGGCAATCGCCACTATCGTTGTCCTGAACGCCGCGCTGGGCGTAATCCAGGAGCAACGGGCAGAGAAAGCTCTGGAGGCGCTTAAGAAGATGGCTGCTCCAGAGGCTCACCTCATCCGCGTCGGGCACCGCACCACCGTCCCGGTCCGTGAGTTGGTGCCCGGCGACCTGGTTCTCCTGGAGGCCGGCAACTACGTGCCCGCCGATGTGCGCCTGGTGGAGAGCGCCAATCTGCGTATTGCAGAAGCCTCCCTGACCGGCGAGTCGGTGGCCGTCGATAAAAAAACCACCGTGCCCCTCAAAGCGAATATTCCCCTGGGCGACCGCGATAACATGGCCTACATGGGCACCATGGTTTCTTACGGGCGTGGTCAGGGAGTGGTGGTGGCGACCGGCATGGACACCGAAATCGGCCACATCGCCGAGATGATCCAGGCTTACGAGGCGGAGCCAACGCCCCTCCAGGTCAAGCTGGATCAGTTGGGGAAATGGTTAGGGGCTGCGGCCCTGGCTATCTGCGCCATCGTCTTCATGGTGGGCGTCCTGCGGGGCATAGCTCCCCTGGAGATGTTCCTGACGACTATCAGCCTGGCTATTGCCGCCGTGCCGGAGGGTTTACCGGCCGTGGTAACCATCTGCCTGGCCCTGGGTATGCAACGCATGGCCCGCCGTCACGCTCTGCTGCGCAAACTGCCCGCAGTGGAAACCCTGGGCAGCGCTACGGTCATCTGCTCCGACAAGACCGGCACCCTGACCAGGAACGAGATGACGGTGGTGCGGCTCTGGGCCGACCGCGCCTTTATCCAGGTCACGGGCCAGGGATACGAGCCGAAGGGCGAATTCTACGACGACAGCCAGCCCGTTGAGGTAAAGCAATATCCGGCCCTCGACCGCCTGTTACAGGCTATCCTCCTGTGCAACGATGCGCGACTGGAGAGCGACGGGAAACACTGGCGGATGGTAGGCGATTCCACCGAGGGAGCGATGGTGGTGGCCGCAGCCAAGGCCGGCCTCTGGCGGGAAGAGCTGGAAAAGCGCTATCCTCGCGTCGAAGAGGTGCCCTTTGATTCTGAGCGCAAGCGGATGACTACTATCCACCAGGTGCCCCCCCCGCTGGCCGAAGAGCAGTCATCGTCTCCTCCATCGTCCTACGTGGCCTACGTCAAGGGCGCGCCGGACATCGTGCTGGGCCTGTGCGACCGCATCTTCGAGAATGGCGGCGAGCAGCCCCTGGACGATGCTGGCCGGGTCAGGGTTCTGGAGACCAACGATGCTCTGTCCAGTGGGGCGCTGCGGGTGCTGGGCGTGGCCTACAGAAGAATGGACGACATCCCGGCTCCGAACGAAGTAGAAAACGACCTGGTCTTTCTGGGGCTGGTGGGCATGATCGATCCTGTCCGACCCGAAGTCAAGGACGCCATCCAGGTAGCCAGGGAGGCAGGGCTGAGAACGGTCATGGTCACCGGCGATTACCGGAACACGGCGGTAGCCATCGCCCGCGAGCTGGGCCTTTACAAACCGGGTCGTCTGGCCTTGATGGGCGTCGAGCTGGATGAGAAGGGCCAGAAGGGCCTGGCAGAGGTCATCGACAAGGTGGACGTTTACACCCGCGTCTCTCCCAAGCACAAGGTCATGATCGTCGAAGCCCTCAAGGATAAAGGGCATGTGGTGGCTATGACCGGCGACGGAGTCAACGATGCCCCGGCCCTCAAAAGGGCCGACATCGGGGTGGCGATGGGCATCACCGGCACCGACGTAGCCAAAGAGACAGCCGATATGGTGCTGACCGACGACAACTACGTGTCCATCGTCTCGGCTGTGGAAGAGGGGCGGATCATCTACTCCAATGTCCGCAAGTTCGTCTATTATCTTCTGTCCTGCAACGTAGGGGAGATACTGATCATCTTCCTGGCTACTATAGCCGGCGCCCCTCTGCCGCTGACGGCCGTGCAACTGCTGATGTTGAACCTCATCACCGACGGCGCGCCGGCTCTGGCCCTGGGTCTGGAAAAGGGCGACCCCGACATTATGAAACAACCGCCTCGTCCCGTGGGCGAGCCTGTCATCAACCGGCAGATGACCTGGGGCATCCTGATCCAGAGCGCGGCTATGGCTATAGCTACCCTGGCGGCCTTCGCCCTGGGCCTGAGAAAGAGCGTCGAGGTGGCCCAGACTATGGCCTTCGTCACCCTGTCCTTCTCGGAGCTACTACGGGCTTACACCGCCCGTTCGGAACGCTATTCCCTGTGGGCCATCGGGCCTTTCAGCAACAAGTATATGCAATGGGCGGTGGCCCTGTCCTTGAGCCTGCTGTTAGCCATTGTCTACGTCCCCTTCCTGCGACTTGTGTTCGGCACCGTCCCCCTGGGGAAGCAGGACTGGATGACCATGGCCCCCTTCATTCTGCTGCCCGCCTTCGCCGCCGAGATCAACAAGTGGTTCCTGCGCCGCCGCTCGCTGCCGGGCGCGCCTCTGGAGTAGAATAATACACGTGGAATAGCGCAACAAATTGCTCTTGACAAAAATGTCTCTGTATGTTAAACTAGAGATGACAAATAAATAGAGCTAGGGGAGCTTGGTGAGCCAGGCTGAGAGGATGACCCTGTGGCGAATGGTTAAGATAATCATCCGCCGACTGTCATCGACCCTTTGAACCTGACCTGGATAATGCTGGCGTAGGAAAGCAGGCATACAGGCAATACGAGCACAAAGGCGTGTTCCTGCCAAGACGTCATAAGGCTACTGGTCTTATTCAGGGTGGTAGCCTTTTTCTTTGCTGTTGAAAGGAAGAATGGGGAACCCCCGAAAATGAGAGCGGCCATTATTGCTAATGGATACGTCAAAGATTACGACTTCTACCGTGCTCTTATCGCCCCTTCGGACTTCATCGTCTGCGCCGATGGTGGAGCCAGGTTCGCGGTGGCCCTGGGGCTGCGTCCGCAAGTGGTCATCGGCGACCTGGACTCGCTCGACCATTCTCTGCGCGCGCAATTGCAGGAGGAGGGCTGCCAACTCGTCGTCCATTCTTCGCGCAAAGACGAGACCGACACCGAACTGGCTATCAAATACGCTCTGGCGCAGGGAGCGCAGGAAATCCTCATCCTGGCGGCCCTGGGTGGTCGGCTGGATCACGCCCTGGCTAACGTCTTGCTCCTGGCTATGCCCGACCTGGATGGAGTCAGGGCCAGAATCGTGGACGAAGGACAGGAGGTCATTCTGGTCAAAAATGAGATCGCTATTGAGGGTCAGGTGGGCGATCTTGTCTCCCTGCTGCCGCTGACGGGAGATGTGGCCGGCATCTACACCGAGGGCCTGGAGTATGCTTTGCAAGGTGGCTATTTGCGCTTCGGCCTGGCGCGAGGAATAAGCAACGTGATGACCGCCTCCACCGCCAGAGTGCGAATCGAACCCCCAGGCAATCTGCTTCTGGCTATACATAACATATAGAAAAGCAAAGGAGAGAGAAATGGCGGCCATAACCGTCGGTAAGGAAAATCAAAAGCCCTTTCGTGGCTGGCGGGTTCTGAATCGTTACGCCTCGCCCTTGCTTTTGATCCTGTTATTGCTGCTCGGCTGGCAGATGGCGGTCTGGGTGTGGCGCATCCCTAAATGGTTGCTTCCCTCGCCGTGGCAGATCGTGACTGCCGCCGCCGAAGCGCGGATGATGATAAGCCCGCACCTCTGGCAGACGTTGAAAGAAACGTGGCTGGGGCTGGCCCTGGCCCTGGCGACCGGGCTGGCGCTGGCTATGGCTATCGATCTGTCGGCCTTTCTGCGACGCGCTCTCTATCCTCTGCTGGTGGCCTCTCAGACCGTGCCTATCATGGCTATCGCTCCTCTCCTGATCATCTGGTTCGGATACGGCATTTTGCCCAAGGTGATCGTGGTGGCCCTGGTCTGTTTTTTCCCCATCGCCGTCAGCACCGCCGACGGGCTACGGGCCGCCGACCCCGACCTCATCGCTTTGCTGAGAGCCATAGGCGCCAGCAAGAGACAGATCTTCACCAAGGTGCGTCTGCCGGGGGCGCTGCCCTCTTTCTTTTCGGGCCTCAAAATCGCCATCACTTACAGCGTTATCGGGGCCATCATCGGCGAGTGGGTGGGAGCCAGCCAGGGGTTGGGCATCTTCATGATCCGCTCCTCTAACTCCTTCCTCACCGACCGGGTCTTTGCCGCCATCGCCGTCACTTCCCTGATCAGCATCGCCATGTTCCTGGCGGTCATAGCCCTGGAGCGGTTGCTGTTGCCCTGGTACTATGCTGCCCGCGAGGAGCAGTGGGAAGAGCTATGAGCCACGGAGGCCACAGAGTTCACAGAGGGAAAAATCTCTTTCTCTGCGTTCTCCGTGTCCTCTGTGGCTTGAAAGTAAAAAAGCAAAGAAGGAGGAAGTCAATCATGTTCAAACGAGTAGCTGTTGTTCTGTTGATCTTTGGTGTTTTCGTGTGTGCTGCGCCGGCGGGAGCGGCGGAGCCAGACAAAGTGACCATGATGTTGGACTGGGTACCCAACACCAACCACACCGGCTTGTACGTGGCCCTGGACAAAGGCTGGTACGAGGAGCAAGGGCTGGAGGTGGAGATCGTCGAGCCGGCCGAAAGCGGCAGCCCGGAGAAGGTGGTAGCCGCCGGCCAGATCGATTTTGCCGTCAGCCATCAGGAGGATGTGTCCCATGCCAGGGCAGAGGACATTCCCATCGTATCCATCGCAGCCATCATCCAGCACAACACCTCCGGGTTTGCCTCGCCGAAGGAGAAGGACATCACCCGGCCCAAAGACTTCGAAGGCAAGAAATACGGGGCCTGGGGCTCGCCCATCGAGCAGGCCGTGCTGGAGGTGCTGATGGCCTGTGACGACGCCGACGTGGATGAGGTGGAGTTCGTCAACGTCGGGTGGGCGGACTATTTCGTGGTCACCAAGCGGGACGTGGACTTTGCCTGGATCTTCTACGGCTGGACGGGGATCGAGGCGGAACTAAGGGACGAACCCCTGAACATCGTGATGCTCAGCGAGTGGAGCGATTGCGTGCCAGACTACTATACCCCCGTGATCGTCACCAGCGAGCAGGCCATCGAGGAGAAGCCAGACGTAATTCGGCGCTTCATGGCCGCCACCAGTCAGGGCTACGAGTTTGCCATCGAGAATCCAGAGGAGGCCGCCGATATCCTGTTGAGTTACGTCCCGGAGAGCAACCCCGAACTGGTGAAGGCCAGCCAGGAATGGTTGAGCGACCAATACCAGGCCGATGCCCCGTGCTGGGGAGTGCAAAAGCTGGAAATCTGGCAGGGCTACGCCGACTGGATGGCCGAACGGGAGGTACTGCCTAAACACATCGAGGCCGAGAAAGCTTTCACCAATGAGTTCCTGCCCGAATGCCCCCGTGAAGCCGAGCAGTAAAATCGAACTGATAGAGGTCCACAAAGCCTTCCGGGTGGACGGAAGGGTGGTAACGGCTCTGGCCGGGGTCAGTCTCGCCGCTGCTGCGGAGGAGTTCGTGACCCTCATCGGGCCTAGCGGCTGCGGCAAAAGCACCCTCTTCAACATCCTCTGCGGGCTGATGGAGCCGGATAGAGGAGAAATCTGGCTGGACAATCAACCCGCAGAGCAACGGATCGGCACGATGGGCTACATGCTTCAGAAAGACCTGCTCCTGCCCTGGCGCCGCGTCCTGGACAACGTGATCCTGGGACCGGAGATCGCCGGCCAGAGCCGGGTCGCCGCCCGCCAGAAGGCTCTGGACCTGTTCCCCCTCTTCGGGCTGGAGGGTTTTGAGAACAGCTACCCCGCCGCCCTTTCGGGAGGGATGAGACAACGAGCCGCTCTATTGCGTACCTTCCTCTATGACAAAGAAGTGATGCTTCTGGATGAACCCTTTGGCGCCCTGGACGCTCTGACCCGCATCTCCCTGCAAGAGTGGCTGCTGGAGATATGGCGACGTTTCCGCAAAACCATCCTGTTCGTCACCCACGACGTGGAAGAGGCCATTTTCCTCTCCGACCGCGTTTACGTCATGACCGCCCGGCCAGGCTGCATAAAGCTGGAACTGCCTATCCCTCTAGCGCGCCCCCGCCGCCGAACCGTAGTGACCACGGCCCCTTTTATGGCCCTCAAGGAGCAGTTGTTGGTCGCCCTGGCAGAAGAAGAGGCCACCTGTTGACAATCGCTCCTTTTTGCGGTAATATTAGACTGTCTGAGCTATGGCAACGCTTACCCCTCGAAAGGAGTGAGAAAAATGTACCAAAAGATAATCATTATCGGCAACCTGGGCAATGATCCAGAAATGCGCTACACGCCAGATGGCACCCCAGTTACTAACTTCAATGTAGCTACCAATGAGAAATGGACTGACAAAGACGGCCAGCTTCAGAAGAGAACTACCTGGTTCAAGGTCACAGCCTGGCGCAAGCAAGCCGAAACCTGCAACCAATACCTGACTAAAGGGCAACAAGTCCTGGTAGAAGGACGGTTAAGACCAGACCCCGATACCGGCAGGCCGAGAATCTGGACGAGGAGCGACGGCACTCCTGGGGCCTCTTACGAATTGACGGCCTTCCAGGTGAGATTCCTGGCTAAACCCAGGGGAGTGGAGGCCGAGGAGCCTTCTATTGAAGAGGAGCCGCCGTTCATAGGAGAGGACGAAATCCCCTTCTGAAATAGCTCGCCCCCGCCTGGGGCCCAACCGTTAGCTCCATGTATTAAAACGACAAACGCCTAAAGTCGTTACTACACGTTGTGGTAGCGAGATGTAGTGACGACTTCAGTCGTCCATACTTTGAACATTACTCCTGGGAGGTGCAGTCATGGCCCAACAACCACGAGGAGCGCAGCCCCCTCCGGTGCAGATCAACGTCGAACTGCCAGCCGAATTGGAGGATGTCTATTCCAATTTCGTGCTCATCACCCATTCTCCCTCTGAGTTTATCCTTGATTTCGCCCGCCTGCTGCCCAACGTGCCCAAAGCCAAAATCTACGCCCGCATCATCATGACTCCCATGAACGCCAAGCTTCTCCTGCGGGCGCTGAGCGAGAACCTGGATAAGTTCGAGGACCAATACGGCGAAATCCAGACCCCCGAACAGGGTTTTGCTGAAGATAAACCCTTCGGTTTCCGAAAGTGAAAGTAGGAGAAATAAATCATGACAATTACAGAAGTTTTGGCAACTGTACGGTATGTGGTGGATGCTAAGGGCGAGAAGACAGATGTGCTCATTCCGCTGACAACCTGGGAAGCATTACTGGCTCTTTGGAAACAATTGATAGAGATGCTAGAAGATCAAGAAGATAGAGCCATTCTGCAAGAGTGGTTGGAAAAACGGGCGGCGGGAGAAGTGGAGATGATCTCTCTGGACACTCTGGAACAGGAACTCATCGCAGATGGCCTCTTACCAGGTTGAAGTAACCAGCCAGGTACGCAAAGAGATCCGCCAGTTACCAGGCCATATGCGCCAGCGAGTAATCCGTGCGCTTCAAGCATTGAAACAAGAGCCGCGCCCAGACAATAGCCAACTGCTGGATACAGCCAAAGCAGGAATAGAATTAGAGCCAGGTGCAGGATTGTATCGTATTCGGATAGCTTCTTGGCGAATAGTCTATTTGGTTGAAGAAGAATTGAAGCTCATCTCAGTGTTGGCAATTCGGAAGCGGCCTCCGTATCAATACGATGACTTGGAAGAACTGGTAAGGAGCGTCTTATAGAGGCGGGGCTTCATTCATCTATTAAAGCGAGTGACTTTCGCTGCCGGAAATCTATAAAAAACATTGGAGGATTATATATTTACTTATGAACAAGAAAACCATCAGAGATGTCGAGGTGCGGGACAAACGGGTGCTGGTGCGCGTGGACTTCAACGTCCCCTTAGAGGAGGGGCGGGTGACCGACGACACCCGTATCAAAGCCGCCCTGCCCACCATCCGCTACCTGGTGGACAATGGCGCCAGGGTTATTTTGATGTCCCACCTGGGGCGGCCCAAAGGCAAAGTCAAAGAAGAACTGCGTCTGGCTCCTGTGGCCGGGCGGCTGGCGGAGCTTCTGGGCAAACCAGTAGCCACCGCCGCCGACTGTACAGGCGATGAGGCGCAGGCGGCAGCCGACAAGCTGGAGCCGGGCCAGGTTTTGCTCCTGGAAAATTTGCGCTTTCACCCCGAAGAAGAGGCCAACGATCCGGATTTTGCCCGCGAACTGGCATCCCTGGCCGACCTGTACGTCAACGACGCCTTTGGCACGGCCCACCGCGCCCACGCTTCCACCGAGGGAGTAGCCCACCACCTGCCGGCCGTGGCTGGTTTTTTGATGGAAAAGGAGCTGGACTTTCTGGGCCGGGCGCTGGAAAGCCCCGAACATCCTTTCGTGGCTATCCTGGGTGGAGCCAAGATATCTGATAAAATCGGCGTTATCGAGAATCTGCTTTCTATGGTCGAACTTATTCTCATCGGCGGCGGGATGGCTAACACCTTCTTCAAGGCCCAGGGCTACCAGGTAGGAGAGTCGCTGGTCGAAGATGAAAGCCTGGATACGGCCCAGGAGATGCTGGAGCGGGCTGGCGATAAGCTGGTATTGCCCGTGGACGCGGTGGTGGCCGACCGTTTCGCCGCCGATGCCGACTCCAAAGTGGTGACCGTGGACGAGGTGCCTGCCGGCTGGCGCATCCTGGACATCGGCCCCAAAACGGTGGAGCTTTTCAGGGACAGGCTGGCCGGGGCCAAAACTGTAGTCTGGAATGGGCCGATGGGCGTCTTCGAGTTCCCTAAGTTTGCGGTCGGCACGGCGGCTGTGGCCGGCGCTCTGTCTGAGCTTTCGGCCACGACCATCATCGGCGGCGGCGACTCGGCGGCCGCGGTCGTAGAGGCCGGCCTGGCCGATAAAATGACCCACATCTCCACCGGCGGCGGGGCCAGTTTGGAGTTCCTGGAAGGAAAGGTGTTGCCCGGCGTGGCCGCTCTTGACGAGCGCTGAGAAATCGGGACCTTTCGCGCCTCGTTTGCGAAGATATCCGTTATTGCCAGCCAGGGGAGGTAGACAACAATGGAATTTACAAGGGCGGAGTTTTACCAGATCATGAACTCGCCCAAGCCGCTTTGGCTCGCGGGCGCGGATTTGAGCGAGGCTTACCTGCGCGGGGCCGACCTGAGCGGGGCCAGGCTGAGCAGGGCCAACCTGCGCCAGGCTAACCTGGAAAAGGCCACCCTGCATCAGGCCGACCTGTGCAGAGCCGACCTGGCCGGGGCCAACCTGTACCAGGCCAACCTGAGCGGAGCCGACCTGAGCTATGCCAATCTGAGAGGAACCGACCTGAGTGAGGCCGACCTGAGCGGAGCCAATCTGGGTGAGGCCGACCTGAGCGGAGCCAATCTGAGCGAGGCCGACCTGAGCGGAACAGATCTGATAAGGGCCAACCTGAGCTGGGCCACCCTGAGCTGGGTTAACCTGCGTGAGGCCAAACTGCGCGAGGCCAAGCTGTTTACCGCCGACCTGGGCAAGGCCAATCTGAGCGGAGCCAATCTGCACGAGGCCGACCTGCGCGAGGCCAACCTGTTCAGGGCCAACTTGAGCGAGGCCAATCTGTTCAGAGTCGATCTGAGCACGGCCAACCTGAGTGAAGCCAATCTGAAAGGGGCCATCATGCCTGATGGCACAAAGTACGAATAATGATTCTATCCCCTTCAGCCTCCTGCGGCCAGCCGATTTTCCAGGATTTGCTCTTTTGAGAAACCATCCAGTTGCAGGTAGAAGCGAGCGACGTCCACCAGGGCTTCGGCAGGGATGAGGCCGATCACCTCGCTGCGCACCACCAATACCCCATAGCGGGCAGCCTCGCGGCGGATCATCTCCACCACGCGGTGAATGGGCGTCTGGCGGTAGTCAGTCAGGTTCATGGACACCTGGGCCTGGCCTTCCACCAGCAGCCCCAGAGCCTTGACGTGGCGCAGACCGCCGCCGGAGTGACGCACGGCGCGGGCGATGGCTTTGGCTATCTCCACCTCTTCGGTGCCCAGGTAAACGTTGAAAGCGATGAGGGGCGGTCGTGCGCCCACCACGGTGGCTCCAGCCCGACCCAGCCGGGCCGGGCCAAAATCCGGCGCCCGCTCCGGGTTGGTCTCGATCTCGGATTTCAGGCCCTCGTATTCACCCCGTCGCACGTCAGCCAGGTTCCGGCGTTCGGGACGGGTAGCTGCTTCTTCATACAGATAGACGGGGATGTCCAGCTCGCGGCCGATCCGCTCCCCCAGGCGACGGGCCAGCGTCACCGCCGTCTCCATCGTCACCCCGGCGATGGGCACGAAAGGGATCACGTCGGCCGCTCCCAGACGGGGATGCCCGCCCTGGTGTTGTTCCATGTCTATCAACTCCGCGGCCTTCTCCACCGCTCGATAGGCCGCTTCTTCCGTCGCCTCCGGCTCCCCAACGAAAGTTACCACCGTGCGGTTGTGGTCGATGTCAGATTTCACGTCGAGCACCCGCACCCCACTTACCGCAGAGATGGCCCGCACGATGGCCTCTATCGTCTTCTGGTCTCTTCCTTCGCTGAAGTTGGGCACGCATTCAACGATCCTTTTCATCCTCATCCCATGCACCTCTTTTTCCGGCTCGTCTCTTGGCTCTGAGCAGGCGAGTGGTCAGCTCATCTTTATCAGCATCAGCGTCGATAGCCTCCTCGACCTTCGGTGGAGCCGTTATCGGCTCTTCTGGCTCAACCTCCGCGCCCTCGAAGAAAGCTGGCGTCCTGTCCTCTGCTTCCCTGTCGCCGACCGTCGTCCGCTCTTTGGCCCGGAAAAGGCGCTCCAGTCCAGGGGTCGAGCCTCTCGGCGCGGCGGGGGCCATCCGCCGTCGGGGGACCTGGCCTGCTAGAAAGGCCCAGGCTCGTCGCAGGTCGGCCACGGCGATAGTCAGGCGTCTGAGGCCCACGTCCAGGGGCAGCAGACAGACGGCCAGGACGAGCAGCCAGGGCCAGATGGGGCTGAAACTGTTGACGGCGGCCAGGTCGTGGCGAAAAGCCTGCGCCGGAGACTCCATGACCACTCCTCCGCCCAATTCCGCCAGCCGGGTCAGAAGCTCCACGTCCGACCCCGGAGTGCGATATTCGGGCGAATAAGCCAGGACAAAACCCGTCGTCCGGGCAGCCACGATCTTTTCTTCGTCGCTCTGGGAGATATGTACCAGGTAAGCCCCTTCTTCAGAAGGGACAAACTCCCCCTGGTAACGGCCAGGGGCTATCTGGCGCAAATCCAGCTCGATTTTTTGCAGGCCGGGGGTGATGACGTGGGCCTGGCTGTCCAGAGCGTTCAGGTAATCGCCCACTTCGTCCAGGGTATCGACAGTGATAAAGGCTCTCTCTCCCTCCACACTCACCCTGGTCTCTATTTCTCCCTCTTCCCGCTCGACGATGGCCCAGCGCACCGCCTGCGACCAGAAGCGGGGAAAACCCTCCCACTTGACCCAGGCTTTGGCCCAGCGGCCAGTGGCGTCCGAGGTCCAGGCCACCGCCCGACCCAGGCCATATTGCCACTGGGCCAGGATAGGATCCTCCTGGGCAGAGACCAGGAGCAGTTGGGCCGCCATTTTGGGCGAGGTAGCCACATACCCGGCCAGGGGAGGCGCTTCCTCGACGCCGGCCAGAATGGAGCCAGGCCCCACCTGACGAGGAAAGAAATCCTCTTCGACGACGTAAGCCCGGCTGGCTAAGACGGTCTCCTGGGCGAATATTTGGGGGATGGAAGAAGCGTCTTTGGTGAAGTGGAAACGGCCACCGCCCTCGGCGGCCAGACCCTCCAGCCAGGGAGCGCGATCTTCGCCTACGGCCACCACCGAGAGGGTCACTTCGCCGGCCTGCATCTTTTCCACCAGGTCAGGGATACCCTCCTGGCTGGCCCCGCCGTCGGTGAGGAGCACAATATGTTTCAGGCTGGCCTCCACTTCCAGGATGGCGTCAACTGCGGTTCTCAGCCCGGCGTAGATAGAC
Organism: Anaerolineae bacterium; assembly: GCA_034417895.1. Classification (GTDB taxonomy): domain Bacteria; phylum Chloroflexota; class Anaerolineae; order CAZYHC01; family CAZYHC01; genus DAOULT01. The sequence goes on from DAOULT010000013.1 coordinate 48,566, forward strand.
GTGCCACCATCGGCCCTGATGGTGCTGACCGCCTGCTGCACGTACCCTGGATCGTCCAGAGGAGCAATCTCCACCACCCAATGGGCGCTGTTATCGAAGGCCACCACTCCTGCCAGGTCTTGCTGGCTCATCAGTTCCACCGAACGATAAATGGCCTCCTTAGCCAGGTCCACCTTGCGCGCCGTTCCGCCTCCGTCCGGCCCCGTGCCGGAAGCCATGCTGCCCGACTTATCTATGACCATCGCCAAGGCCAGGGTGGGCATCCGTTCTTTGTCCTTGATGACCATCTCGACGGGCAGCGTCTCTTCCAGGGGGGTACGGAAGTAACCGCCCACTCCATAACTCTGCGGCCCGCCGACCACCACCAGGCCGCCTCCCAGGTCGCGCACATAGGTTCGCAAAAGCTCCATCTGCCGGACGGATAGAGCCGTGGCCGGGACGTTGACCAGAACCAGGCCCGCGTACTCGCTCAGAGAGACCGGGTCGGAGGGCAGTGCGGGGGGCGTAACTGCTTCGACGTTCAGCCCCGTAGCCGTCAATGCCTCTACCAGGTTTTGGCCCTCGGCCTCCTCCTGAGCCACCAGCAGGACGCGGGGCGCGCCGCGTACCAGGGCGAAGGCGCTCAACTCGTTGTTCTGCCAGAAGGTGTCTGCGGAGGGGGCCAGTTGGGCGCGGAAAGTGTGAAAGCCCTGCTCGCCGGCGGTCATGGGCAGGGCGAAAGTGTTAAGCCCCTTGCGCACCTCGATCTCAGCCTGGTGCACCACCCGTCCGTCAGCGAAGACCCGCAGGCTGCCGGTCAGGTGGGCGGTGCTGCGGATTTTGATCGTCAGGTCAAAGGTCTCGTCCTGGTGCAGAGTGGAGGGAGCAGCCAGCTCCTCCAGGATGACCTCCTGGCCGAGAACGGAGAGTAACGGCACAACGGATATCTGAACGCCGCTGACCCCGGCCAGTTGAGCGGCCAATTCAGCATCCCCCAGGTTGTTGTTGCCGTCGCTGAGGAGGACAATCCGCTTCTGGGCCTGGGCCGGGAAGAGGGCCAATCCCAGGCGCAGGGCCGTCCCGATGTCGGTATAGGTGGTGCGGGGCACGGTGGTCACTTCGACCAGCTCTCTGGAGGCGGTGACCGACCGCTCCACCAAAGCGTCCTGGCCGAAGAGGATGAGGCCGGCTCTATCTCCTGGCCGCATCTCCTCTAAAGCCTGGCGCACGAAGCTCAGAGCTTTTTTCTCGTTGGACGAGCCGATGCTGTCCGAGACATCAACCAGGAAGACGACGGCCATCTCGTCCACGGCCCGCACCAACTGCGTCCCGGCCAGGGCCAGCACCAGCAGCACCACGATGAGGCCGCGCAAGACCAGGCTGGCTATGGCCCGGCCGCGCCGCCTGCCTTCCGCCCGCCAGACGTAGAGCAGGTAGGGCAAGACTAGCAACAGTATTAAGACTTGCGGATGAGTGAAGGAAATGGGCATGTTTACTTTTACAAACAATTAGTGTAAAATGAGGCTGGAGGGTAGAAAGATCATGGATACAGCCGTTACCAATATTCGCCAGGTGTTGGAAGCCGCCGCCCGTAAAGTAGATGAACAGATTACCGTAGACCCTGAGATCATGCATGGGATGCCGGTCATAACCGGCACCCGGATACCGGTTGCGCTTGTGCTGGGCATGTTAGAAGACGGCTATTCTTTAGCCGATATTCAAAAAGAGTATCCCAAACTGACCTTGCAACAGATTAAAGCCACCATCCGATACGCCGCCGAGATAGCGGGAGGCAAGGCTTGAGCACCGCTTTGCGAATCCTGGCCGACGAATGCCTGGGACCCATAACGGTAGAGTGGCTGAAAACCTATTCTCGTTTCAAGGTCGTGACCGTTGATGAACTGGGCCTATCGGGCGCTAAAGATACCGAGATAATCAGAGTAGCCCAGCAACAAAATATAATCCTTATCACCGTTGACGGTGATTTTGCCGATTCTAAAAGGTTTCCCCCTGGCACTCATCCCGGCGTGATCTGGGTGAAAGTTCAGCCTCCCAGTCAACCGCGCATTCGTGAGGCATTAAAAAGATTCTTCCTTTCCGGTAAGCGAGAGATGTGCCGGAGGAACATTGTGGTTCTGCGAGAAAAGAACTTTGACCTCATCAGTCCTGATGATCAGAGCACCTTTTCATTACGGCGATAGCATTGTACGTCTAAAAAGCTCTCTTGTCAAAAGCTGTCAACGGATTATGGTAACGGATTAAACGGATTGACCGCTCGTTCATGTAAGCTTCCAAAGTCAGCTTCCCTACTCTTCGGCGTGCTTCATTTTTCCGCGACCTCCGCGGTTCTAAGTTGTGAGCAGATCAAAAAAAGCCGCCTATCCTCATCAAGCAGCTTTCGATTGGGAAACCATCCTCTTAATCGAACTAAGGAGCGAAAATCCTTTCCACGACCACCTCGAACCCGGCCAGGAGCGCGCTTTTCGCCACCTCCCCCGCGCCCCATTGGCCCAAAAGTTCGTATTCGCCTTTCTGGAGGGTAAAGACCTCGACTGTCCTGTCTTCCGGATCAACAAGCCAGTATTCCTGTATCCCGGCCTGGGCATATTCACTGAACTTATCCCGCCGGTCGGTAAGCTCTGTGCTGGGGGAGATGATTTCCATTGCCAGGTCAGGCGGGCCGTAGTATTGCTCGCCGATACGGTCGGCATGTTCGTGGGAAACATATAATATGTCCGGCTCACGAATCTTCCCCGGCCAGAGCCGCACTGGAAGAGGAGCGATGCGCACCGTTCCCAGGCCATGTTTATTTACAAATTCGCGCAAGATTACGCAAAGTTCAAGCAACGTAAATTGGTGTGAATCTGTGGGCAGTGGGGGCATGATTAACCTCCTCTCCGAAAGCTCCACAAAGCGGTTGGTATCGGGCAGGGCGAAATAATCATTTTCTGTCCACTGGCCCTGCGGAGGGAAGAGAGCGATCACCTCTACTGTCAGCTCCAATTCAGCCCCCGCCGGATGCCCTCTGACGCTTTTCTCCCGCACCTGTTCCTCCATTACTGGCTCACCCATCTTATCTTTCTCCCTCTAACACCGGAGCGTTCCGCTTTTACGTAGGAGCATCAACGCCCCCGACTCATCTACAGTTTACATTACCTCAAAGCAAATGTCAACAGGCCATGAAGCCATCCGAGATTTCCCCAGGGAAGGACACACTACCAAAGTCGCAGGCGCGGTTTACTTTTATGGAGGGTTAGTGTAAAATGAGACCGGGGAGAAAGAAGTCATGAATTGCTACTGTTGCCAGGGCGAGATGAAAGAAGAACTTACCACTTTCATCCACGAACAGGAAGGACAAATCTGGGTTATCCGCAACGTCCCGGCCTTCGTCTGCCAAAGGTGCGGCGAAAAAGAGTACACGCCGGAAATCACCCGTAAAATCCTGGAACTCGTCCGAGGCTCAGCTTCGCCGGTCGAGACCGTTCAAGTCCCGATCTACGATCTGGCTTTACTCTCTCCGTAATATTCTCCCCAACCACCCCTCTCTGGGAATCTGCGGCCTGAAATGCACCCACCACTCCACCAGTAAAACCACGAAGGACAGCAAAGCCAGAGGCCACCACACCTCCCTTTGCCCTCTGGCCTGCCCCTGGCCGGCCGTCACGACCGTCTGGCCCACAACCAGGCGGTCGCGAGGAGCCAGGTTCGATTCCAGTTCGCTGAAGAGGTTAACGGCGAAACGGCCTACGATCTCACCCTCAGTTGTGGATTGCCGCACGGTATACATGCCTACGCGGCCGGTGTCGGCAAAGGAGAGAGGCTGCCCGGTGAAGGGCAGGCTCAGGCGGCGGCCATCCGGCGTCTCCACGATCACCTCTTGCGTCTGGGGTTCGGGGCGGATGACCAGCGGTTCGCCCGGCAGCATTTGGGCGGGCAATTCCAGCGCCCCGCGAGGCAGGAACCAGGAAACCAGGTTAGAGATCAGAATGGGAAAGGCGATCTGGAGGGGCAGGTCAGAGCGGTGCAGGTCGAAGGTGAGCATAGCTGCTTTACGTCCCTGGCTCTCCCCGGCCCAGAGCAGTGGGCCGCCCTCGGCCTCGACCAGCACCCGGCCCCAGGGCGGCGGCTCCACCCGGCGGGCCGAAGCGACATGCAATCCCCTCAAATCCACGTGGCGCAGCAGGGGATGCTCCATCTCTACCCGGCTGATAGCGGTCTGCGTGATGACTCCCTGCACGGCGAAAAGATCGGTCGAGCGGGGCGGCTCGATGATCAGCAGATTGCCGGGCGGCCACTCGCCGGGCAGCGCGCCGTCGAACACGTAGAGGCCGAAGGCTTCGCCAGGCAGGGGGACGTCTGGCCCGGCTTTGAAAAGAGTGACGTGGGGCAACAGACCGAGCGCCCTTTCCAGGAAAAGATTGCCGGGCGAGACCAGGAGCACTCGACCCGGCTCAGGCGGAGTGCGCACAGCCCAGGCCGTGTTATCCAGGGCCAGGACGTCATCGGCGTTCAAGCGGGCTTCCACCAAGCTGGTCTGGGGTGGCAGGTCGGCCAGGGTTAAACTGACCTCACCGTGTGGGGGCAGATTCACCTCTCTGGCGTCGAAGAGGTGGCCGTCAATTTCAACCTCGACGAGGGCCTGGGTAGCATTGTCGGCGTGGTTGCTGGCTCGCAAGAAAAGCTCAGGGCCGCTCCGCCCATCGCGCACGGCCAGGGCAGAAAGGGCCTGGTTGTAACCCGAATTTCCAACGACCACAAAATGTACCGCCACCGGAAGCGAAGGCAACTCGGGAGGCACGGCCCCATCGCTGACGACGACCACGCTGAAACGGGGCGAGCGTTTGGCGCCCGCCGCAGCCAGGATAAGGGCCGCTTTCACGTCGGCCACGCTGGAAGTGACCTGAGCCTCGTCAAGGGCCTGGCGCAAAATGGCTTTATCGCCCGTAGCCGAAGCCAGCACGCGGGGCACGTTCCCCACGGCGATGAGGGTCATGGCATCGCCAGGCCCCAGATCGTCGATCATTTTACGGCACACCTTCTTAGCAGCCGCAAAGCGAGAGGGAGAGACGTCGGTAGCCTGCATACTGGCCGAGGCGTCCAGAAGCAGAACGACGTTGCCCTCTACCTGGGCGGCCACCTGAAAGTAAGGACGAGCCAGGGCCAGCACCAACAGGGCCAGGATCAGGAGCTGAAGGAGAAGCAACAGGTTGCGCCGCAGACGCTGCCAGGGAGCGTTGGCCTCCCGGTCGCGCAAAACCTGCCGCCAGAGCAGGACGCTGGATACCTCCACCTCTCGGCGGCGCAGCTTGAGCATGTAAAAGATAATGATGGGAACGGCCAGCAAGGAAAATAACAGGGACGCAGGCAAAAGAAAACCCATGATCTCCTACGCTTACTATTTTACTAAACCCCGGTGGCGCAGGTGGTATAGAATAAGCTCATCAAAAGGCAGCGAGGTCTCGACCGACACGTAGTTGATATCGCGGCTCAGGCAGTAAGTTTCGATTTCACGCCGCCAGGCGACCAGCCGGCGACGATAAAGGGCCAGCATCCCGCCATCGACGGTGACTTCCTGGACGCCGCCGGTTTCTGTGTCCAGCAGGCGCAGGTCGCCGGAAAAGGGCGGTTCGACCTCGTCGGGAGAGAGGATGTGGATGACGTTCACCTCGTAGCCCCGCGCCCGAAGAGCCAGCAACCCCTGCTCGTAGCCAGGGGGCGAAAAGAGATCGGACAGCAGGAAGAGAAGTCCGGGCCGTGCGGCGGTTGCGGCATAAGCCTGCAATGAACGGTTCAGGTCAGTAGCCCCCGCCGCTTCCAGGCCGGCCAGGTGTTCTAGAAGCCGTAGAACCTGGCCCCGCCCCCGAACCACACCCCATTGCTCGTGGCCGCCCTCTTGCAGAGCGGTTACCGCCAGCCGGTCGCCACCGGCCAGGGCGACGTAACCCAGGGCCGCCGCCGTGCGTTGGGCGTAGGTGAATTTATTGCGGCCATCGTCGCCCCAGTCCATCGAGCGGCTGGCGTCCAGCAGGAGGTGCACTACCAGGTCCTCCTCCTCCTCGAAAAGCTTGACGAAAGGCCGCTCCAGCCGGGCGTAGATGTTCCAATCCACCCGGCGCAGGTCGTCGCCACGAGCGTAATCGCGGTAATCGGCGAACTCCACCGAGGTGCCGCGTTTGGTGCTACGTCGCTCGCCCTTGATCTGTCCGGCCCTGGCCCGGCGGACGACCAGAGAGAGACGTTCGAGTTTGCGGAGAAAAAGCTCATTGAAGAGATGAGAACCCACCTTGACAATCTCGCTTTACTCTGTTATTATAACTACAGGAGGCTGAAATGTTCGAGATAAAATACGCTGGCTTTGAAGGATTGTGTCAACGGCTGAAAGAATACGAGAATAAATATGGCGGCATGACCTCGGCAGAGTTTTTTGAGCGTTTCGAGCGCGGTGAACTGGGCGATGGCGACGATTTCATCTTATGGTCGGGTTTGTATAAATTCTATCTGGAAATGTCCTCCGAGCGTCAAGAAACCCCTGCCGGAGAAACAGCCATCGAATGAGCGTCTATGAATATTTCGAGAGCGTCCAGAGAGGGATAAAGCAAGACCGTAAGATTGGCTATCTGGAAGAGCCTGTGATGGTCGAGTTTTTCGATGCCCATAGAGGCTCTTTTTATTGCCGGGTCTTCTTCTGGGATGGTTCACGCCTTACTATCGCCGAAACTGTAGACACACGACAGGGCTATCCGCACAAGACAGATTATGCTTATACTTACGTCAACAAAGAGGGCCAGCACGTCTTTCGCTACGACAATGCTCCTCACCATCCCGACCTCGATAACTTTCCTCACCACAAGCACGTCGGCCCGTCCGAAAGGCCCATTAGCGCCGAACAGCCTACCCTATCTCAAATCTTTGCCGAAATAGAGACATATCTGTCAGATTCCGAGCCTACGAGCTAAACTATTCTTTCTCTTGGAACCTCCCTCAAAACCTCGCCAATCACCTCATCCGTCGTCACCCCCTCTGCTTCGCCTTCAAAATTGAGGATGAGGCGATGGCGTAGAGCAGGTGAGGCCATGGCCCGGATGTCGGAAAAGGCCACGTTGTAACGACCGTCCAGCAGGGCGGCGATCTTGGCTGCCAGGATCATGGCCTGCGCTCCGCGGGGGCTGGAGCCATAGCGCACGTATTTTTGCACCATTTCCGGCGCGGAGCCGTTTTCGGGATGAGTAGCCAAGAGCAGTCGCACGGCGTAAGCGTTGACGTGGCTGGCAATAGGCACCTGCCTGGCTAACGTCCCCATCCGCAGGATGGTCGAGCCAGCGGCCACCACCTCTATCTGGGGCATGTGCTCCTTCGTAGTCCGCTCCATGATCTCCACCAACTCCTCGGCGTCGGGGAAATTGACGTTGAGTTTGAAGAGAAAACGATCTAACTGGGCTTCGGGCAGGGGATAGGTGCCTTCCATTTCGATGGGGTTCTGGGTAGCCATGACGAAGAAAGGCGCTTCCAGCTTGTAGCTGGTGTTGGCTACGGTCACGGTGCGCTCCTGCATGGCTTCCAACAGGGCCGATTGAGTCTTGGGAGTGGCGCGGTTGATCTCGTCGGCCAGGACGAGGTTGGCGAAAACAGGCCCCGGCTGGAAGCGGAAGCGTCGTCCGCCGCTTTCCTCCTCTTCCAGAATGTCGGTGCCCACGATGTCGGCGGGCATCAGGTCGGGGGTGAACTGGATGCGGGAAAATTGCAAATCTAGCACCTGGGCCAGGGTGCGGATGAGCATGGTCTTGCCCAAGCCGGGCACCCCTTCCAGCAGAACGTGTCCCCCAGCCACGAGGCCGATGAGGACGTGACGCACTACCTCCCTCTGGCCGACGATCACTTTGCCCACTTCCTGCTCGATGCGGGCCGCTGCCTGGCGAAATTCGTCGGCGGTCATTGTTTCTTCGCTCACAGTTCTCTCCCTAAACGATTTTTTGCTAAGGCTATATCTTTGTGTTATAATATCAGTGTGATCACCAGAGCCGGGCTTTTGACCAACGCTGAGTGATAAAAATGCAACCCAAAATTCTCGATCCGGTTATTGTAACCGAAGACTTATCTGAGCACCAAATTTTTCAGGACGATTTAGGCACCATCGTGGAGTGTTATACAGAGCCGACACTGGCCTATGAAGTTGAGTTCGTCCGGCCCGATGGTTCCACAAAAGCTCTGATTACGCTGCTCCCTGCCCAGCTCCGCCAAGCCACAAAAGAAGAGATCAGAACCATCATGCAAAAATCATTATAGCATACCTGGCCTGAATTGCAATTGAGGCGGCTTTTGAATCGCGAATGAGCGAATAAGACGAATAGGGCGAACAGGCTATCGAGGCTCTGCCAGAGGGGCGCCTGCTCTATATTTTTTAAGAAAGAGGTCTCCGTATGGGAAATCTTGTGCTGGACTCACTGGAAATCCAGCGGTTTCGTATTTTCCGACATCTGAAAATCCCCCGCCTGGGACGGGTCAATCTCATCACGGGCAAAAACAACGTGGGCAAGTCGTGTCTTCTGGAAGCCCTATGGTTATATGCGCGCCGCGGTTCGCCTTCTCTGATCTGGCAACTCCTGGAGGCGCGAGATGAAGGCAGCCGTCCTCCTATCCGCGGTGAAGAGGGTGCTGAAGAAAGAACTTTGGCTCTCAGGCACCTCTTCTATGGGCGCAATGATCTCCGAGAGTACTTTGACGAGCCTCCCAATATAAAGATCGGTCCTGTCAATTCTCAGGCGGATGATTTGCTTTCTATTGATATCGGTTGGGGAGCTATACTTTCGGAAGATAAGGAAGGCCGACAAGAGCTTCATCTCCAATTCCCGCCCGAAGAGTACCATACCCGCACTTTGGAGCCTCAGACCATGTTCCTTGTGATTCAGTTTGGAGCACACAAGAATGTCATTCGTGGCCCTGGCTGGCTGAGTTCACAATCATCGTCGATGATAATTGGCCCCAAGGAAATCTCCTGTGTTTTTGTACCAGCGAATGGGTTGGAAACCTCACAAATAGGCCAGTTGTGGGATGCTGTGATCCTGACGGACCTGGAGGAGGACGTGCTGAATTCTCTGCATATCATTGCTCTAGAAGTTGAGGGTGTGGGCCTAATCGAACCGGAGAAGCGACGCGAACGGATTCCCATCGTAAGGATCGCGAGTTTCAGCAACCCTGTCCCTCTTCGCAGTATGGGGGAAGGTATGACCCGCCTCTTTGGCACTGCCCTGGCCCTGGTAAACGCCAAAGATGGGATGTTGCTGATTGACGAGGTTGATAGCGGCTTACACTACTCCGTGCACCCGGACTTGTGGCGGCTGATCTTCCAGGTAGCGCACCGGCTCAACGTGCAGGTCTTTGCCACCACACACAGTTGGGATTGTATTGAAGGGTTCCAGAAAGCTGCTGAAGAGGATCAACATGAAGAAGGTTTACTTATCCGTCTGGACGAGATAGAGGAGGAAATAGTTCCTACCCTGTTCGATGAGAGCGAACTGGGCATCGTCACCCGCAGGCAGATTGAGGTACGCTGATCGTGGCCGACAGATATACGCTGCTGGTAGAAGGTAAAGACGACGAGCATGTATTCTACAGTCTGCTGGAATACCATCAGGTTCCCGAACTGTTCGCGATCAGGAACATGGAAGGAGTTGACAAACTCCCGGACATACTTCGCGCCGAACTAAAAGCCAGCGACCTGAAGCGGCTGGGCATCGTGGTGGATGCCAATACCGATCTGGCGGCTCGCTGGCAAGCTTTGCAGAACATCTTGCGTGATCGTGATTACGATGTGCCCGCGAACCCAGATCCCAATGGCACGATCATTCAACGGCCTGGGCCTGGACAGCCGGAGGTTGGCATCTGGATTATGCCTGACAACAAGCTTTCCGGCATACTGGAGGATTTTGTGGCGTTCCTGGTCCCGCCAGATGATCGTCCTCTTTGGGATTATGCCGGAGATTGCGTGCAGCAGATTCCAGAGCAACACAGGCATTTTAAGTATACATACCAACCCAAAGCTCACCTTCACACCTGGCTGGCCTGGCAGGAAGAACCAGGGACGCCAATGGGCCAGGCGATCACCAAGCGTTACCTGGACGCTGATGCGCCCCATGCCCGGCAGTTGATAGATTGGATTCGCCGTCTTTTTGATATCTGAATCCGATACAGCGAGGGTGAACAGCTACGGCTCCAGCGCCCCAAAATAGCCCCGCACGTACTCCTTCAGACCAATAGGGATATAGCTATGCTCCAGAGCGCGGGCCGCGGCGTCTCGATAATCGCCGTAGACCCGATCATAAGGCACCAGGGCCTCTCCTTCCTCCGGGGGAGGCTTTGGCACTTCACGATATTCGGTCTCTCCCTGGCCCTCGCCGGGCAACGGCATGGCCTCTCCCCCCTGGCCGCCCGGATATTCCGGAGCGTAAACAGGCTCGTAAGGCATGAGGCGGGCCTCGTCCTGACCCGCATTGGTGGGCACCTGGCCGCCAGCTTCAGGTATCGAGCCATCCACGTTTCCGCCGGGATCGCCCTTTCCGCTGCCGCCGCCTGGCTGACCCTGGCCCTCGCCGGCCATAGCGGTGCCTTTCTCTTCCGCTTCGCCGGCGCAGGCTATGGCCCGTTTGCCCTCCTGCACCTGAGCAAGAGCCTGTTCGGTGGCTTCCTGGCGGGCTAGATATCGTCCTGTTTGATCCAGCAGTTCGCTGGCCGCTCTTATAGCCTGCCGGGCAGAATCGATGTCGCCGGCTTCGATGGCCCACGATGCTTCTCTGAGCAACTTAGCCAGGGCAGGGTTGGTATCTTCCAGGGCCTCGGCAGCCTGGGCCAGTTCGCGGGCCAGCTCCAACTCTTCCTCGCGGGTCAGGGGTTCGCCTTCCTCGGCGGCAAATCCCTCCAGCAGGCTGGCGGCGGTCTGGTAATCGCCCCGCTCCAGGGCTTCGGCCATGCCGGTCGTGAGAGCGCTATCCTCCAGGCTGCGGGCTGCTTCCTGCAAAGCGGCTTTTTGGGCCGCCGCTTTCTCGTCCAGGAGGCTTCTCAACTCGCCCTCGGCGGCAGAAAGTTTGGCCAGCACCTCTTCCCTGGTCAGCCTGCCCTCTCGTAGCTCCCTGGTCAACTCGTCCAGGGCGCGTTTCAGCGTTTCTCGCTCTGGCCCTGGCGGCAGCTTATCCACTTCCTCCCTGATCTCCTCCAGGCGGGCCACTTCCTGGTCGATGGCCTGTTGCACCTCGGCCTGGCGGCGCAGAACGTCCTCCATAGGGTTGGGGAGAGCCAGGGCAATGCCCAGAACCAGGGCCAGAGTCAGAGCAGCAAACGCCTCACGAAGCGGCAGACGAATAGGCAGGGCGCTTCCCAGATCAATACTGGCCGCCGTTTGTCGGGCATCGGCCAACTGGGCCGCGCTCAGGGCCGGAGAGGTCGTTAAGCGGCCATCCCGGATCTCCAGGGCCGTGCTCAGACGCTCCGCCAGGCCCAGACGACGATCACAACTCAGGGCCACCGCCGAAAGCGGTCTGGGGCGCAGCCAGGCCCAAAGTAGAGCCAAAAGCGTGGTCAGGCTGAGACAGATCAGGCTCAGAAGCACGAGAGGAGACCGCCACAGGAGGGGAAAGATACGGCACAGAAGAGAGAAGAGAATCGAAAGCGCCAGCCCCAGGCATAGCCCCCACAGACCAAAGCGCAGACTATCCTGGCGGCGCAAACGGCGGCGGAAAGCCCGAAGATAAGGCATCAGTTCGGTATAGGCAGGTTTTTCGCTCATTTCCTTCTCCCTCTCACCGGCTCGATCCGGCGAATGCTTAACCAGATAAGCACCACGCTCACCACCAGGTAGAAAACGGTGTACACCAGCCAGGGCGAAACCAGCAGGATGGTGTGCTGGCTGTCGAGCTGTTCGGTGAAGAAGAACAGGGGTTTGCCCTCTATAATGAGCACCTCGGTCAGGATGGCAGTGGTCAGCGGATTGGTGCAGGCCAGGAAGCCAAAGAAATAGATGAGCAGCATCAGGGTAGCCCACGAGGGATCATCGAGAGTGGTATCTAAACCCGCCGAGAACACAGGCACCAGCAGAAAGGCGACGATAGGCAGACCCAGAGTGGTCAACAGGGCAGTGGCGTAAGTCAGGACTGTCGATAGAATAGAGCTGCGCGCCAAGCTGGAATAGAAGAGGCCGATAGAGCCATAAACCAGAGCTGTCACCAGCAGTATGATAGAAGCAATAACCACCTCTTCCGGGGCGACCCCGCCCAGCATAAAGGCCAGGCTCTCCAGGGGCACGGCGGCCAGAATGAGCAGAACAACGTAGGCCAGAGCAGAGATCAGCTTGCCCAACACAATGGAGCGCGCCGGCAGCAGGGTGGTGATCAGCAGATCGTAGGTACGCTTCTCTCGCTCGCCGGAGATGGCCCCCGCCGTGAAAGCCGGGGCGATGAAACAGACCAGAAATAACTCGAAGGCCACCACCCCGCCGAAAATGACCTTGCCCAGTACAGGCCCCGTCTGACCGACCTGGGCCTGCGCGGTAGAAAAGACGCTAAAGTATAAGACAGAGGTAAAACACCCGAGCAAAAGAAGGTAGACGGTCAGCACGATAAAGGCTCGCGCCCCACGCATCCGCGCCCGCAACTCTTTCACGATGACCGGGTTGGTTTTCATCTTAAGACACAATTCCCTTCGTCACTCGCAAGAACACCTCCTCCAGATCGCCCGCTTCCTCCACGAAGGACAGGACCGGGATGCCAGCCATCACCAGGTGGGTCAACATCTCGCTCACCGCCGTCTCCTGGCCGACGAAAACGACCTTCAGGCCCCGCTTTTCATCGTCGGCTACCTCCTGCACTCCCTCCAGGCCCGCAAGCACCTCTTTGGCCTCTTCGACCTTGTCCAGCAGGGCGATCTTTACGACGCGGCTCTGACGCAGGCGGCGTTTCATCTCCTCCACGTCGCCGCAGGCCAGCAGACGTCCGGCCTCGACGATGCCGATGTGGGTGCAGATTTCCGCCACCTCGGACAGAATGTGGGAGGAAAGGAAGATAGTCTTACCCATGGCCCGCAGTTCGCGCAGCAGTTCGCGGATCTCGATGCGGGCCCTGGGGTCGAGGCCCGAAGCCGGTTCGTCCAGGATCAGAACTTTGGGGTCGTGGGCCAGGGTACGGGCCAGACAAAGACGCTGTTTCATGCCCCTGGACAGGCTTTCCATGTAGTCGTGGCGGCGGTGGCCGAGGTCTACCAGGGCCAGCAGATCGTCGATCAGGCCCGGACGTCTGGCCGCCGGCACCTGATAGCAGGCGGCGAAAAAGTCCAGGTACTCCCAGACTTTCATGTCGTCGTAGACCCCGAAGAAATCGGGCATATAGCCTATCTGACGGCGCACCCCACGCGGGTCGGCGGTGACGGAGCAGCCCCCCACCCAGGCCTGCCCCGACGTAGGGGCCAACAGGGTGGTCAGGATGCGCATGGTGGTGGTCTTGCCCGCCCCATTAGGGCCGATGAACCCGAAAACGGCTCCTTCCTCGATGTTGAGAGTTAATTCCTTCACTGCCTCCACCCTGCCGTAACGCCTGGTCAGGTCTTTGGTCTCGATGATGACGGCCATCACCTTTCACCTTCTCCCTTCGACCGCAAAATCCAGTCGGGTGATCTGGTAGGTGGTCCCGCTCTCCAGACGAACGTCTATGTACCCTGCGGGGCTGACGTAATCGCCTGGATCGTCCTCGATGGGGTTGGCCCCCACCTGAAGTTGAGCCAGTTGAATCCACCGCTCTTGGGGCCAGTGGTAGAGGGAAACGTCGGGCAGAGGTGAGCCTTTGCCAGTGGTCGCATTTCTGGCCGCTTCCAGGTAAAAGGTCAGCCCCTCGACCTCCAGGTGCTTGACCTCCGGCGGCAGCTCGAAGCGGAGAACGACCGACCCGGCATTCAGATAGGTGCCATGGGGCCTGGCCTGAAAAGCGCCTGAGCTATTCTCCACCACCCGCCAGGACAGAAAACCAGGGGGCACGACTATCGTTCCGCGCTCAAAAGCGACGGGCAGGGCGGCGACGAGCAGCGTGGTCTGGCGCGTAGAAACGTGTCCGGCCTGGACCCCCACAGGCACAGGGCTTTCCGTCTGCCAGCCTAGCAGGTAAAGACCGGCGTAGAATTCGCTGGAGCTATAGTTTCCGCCACCGAGGACAACGTCCAGCACCGCCTGGCGACGCGCGGCCTCCCTGTCGCCGCCAGGCCGATAAGTCGCCGCGCCCATAATTTGGCGGTTGAGTGGCCTCTGAGCGAACAGCAGCGGATCAAGGAGCACGTCCACCTCCTGCGATGCCCCGGCTTCCAAGTCAGGAAATTGAAACACGTTCCCGCCCGCCAGCAGGACGCAATCCTCGATCTTGACCTCTCCCTGATTGACGATGTGGCCCACCAAGCGCGGGTTGGAAGATGAAGACTCCAGACGCAGCCTGGCTTTCAGAGAAGGGAAAGGCTGGTGCATCTCCACCCTGAAGCTCTGGATGGCGCCCACGTCAACCCTCACGTTACGGACGACGGTGGGATTGCCGCCCTCGACCTCCACGGTCGAAGGGCTTCCCCCGCCGCCCCACCCATAATCGCCCCCCCACCGGCTGACCAGAGCAGGGTGACCGATCTCTATTTCGTAGGAGCGGCGACGGGGCGAAAAAAGCCCCACGAAGGAATCGACGGCGGCTATGGGGTCTGCCTGGTCGTCGGCCTGGTCAGCGAGTTGAGCGTATACAACGGAAATCTGATTGAGGATGACCTTTCCTCCCCTGGCCTGAAAGCCGGTCAGGTAAGCGCCGCCGCTGAAGATCAGAATAACCAGAGGGATGGTCAGCCAGGCCCATTCCCGTCGATCCAGACGACGCAAGATGAGATAATTGAGCGGCCCGAGGCAGATAACGTACAGGAGCAGGAAAAAGGCCAATTGCGCGGCCGAGGGCAGGGCCAGGGCCGCGATTTCGGTCAGGGCATTAGCTATCCCCGACCAGTTGTTGTCGCTGCGTCTGCGCCAGGAGGAGGGCTGAGCGGGGGTAAGAATCTTGCTCCATAGAGCGTCGTTGCCGACCCAGGCGTTCAGAGGTGCCAGGGTGAGGTCCAGGGTCAGATAATCACTCCGGCCCTGGCCCACGTTTCTCCTGACCAGCAGCGGAACCCGCCCCTGGCTGAGAAGCACCTGGCCGTCGGCGACGGCGACCGTAGAGACCAGGAAAGGCCCGCTCCCCTCGATGCTCTCTGCGGCGAAAGATTCCAGGGCGGACAGGTCGTCTAAGGACTGGCTGCCGGTGACGGTCACGGGCAGAAGATCGGCCAGCCCCCCGGCGGTGAGTTGCCAGTCAGGGCCGCCGGCCACCACCAGATGCCCCCCGAAAGTGACCCAGGCCCTTAGAGCCTGGCGCTGTTTCTCTTCCAGGCGGCTGGTGTCGGTGCCGTTTATGACCAGAGCGTCCAGGGCGTCCAGAGCCTGCCCCTGGGAGGGGATATCTTCCAGCCGCAGGTGAGCGACGGCTACCTGGCCCCGAGGACTCAACTTAAGCCCGGCTAGAAAGTTCAGCAGGGAGGGGTCGCTGCTTACCACCCCACAAAGGTAATCGTAGCTCTGTAAGGATTGGAGGCTCGGCACCTCTTTGGCGATGACCTTCTGCCCTTCCAGCAGGTTGACCGCCACCTGGCGGCGGTAAGCGGCAACAGGCACGTAGAGAAAGAAACGTTTACGGGAATGAGCGGGCAGGCTGACCGGCCTGACGTAAGCCGTTTTCGCCCCTCCATCCTCGCTGAGGATGCGCACCTGGCCCTCCACCTGGCGTCCCTCGTTGGCGATGGTGACCTGAAACGGCACCCAGCTTCCTTGCTTGTAATAACCGTCGAAGCCGGCCCGCACTTCCATGCTCAGGTTTTCCTGGGCTTCGACCGGCCTATGTTTCGGCCCACTCCACAGGGCGGCGGCGACCAGCAGGATGACCAGTAGCGCCCATTTTCTCATTTAAAACCCCTTCCAGGCTCCTCTCGAAACCAGGTTTTGGTTTCTTCCAAAGCGCCAGGCGCCTGATAGTGCCAATAGTGAGACGCAACTTGCTGCTTAATTGTTCCTGAATAATTATAACATGAGGGGCCTGCCTTGCCAAACGGGAGAGTCTCGCAGCGCGGAGGGCGCGAAGAAGGCGGAAACTTCCGCGCCTGCCGTCCTTTCCCATACTCTGCAATCCAATGTCCCATGAGAGTTATAAAAAATTTCTATGTCAACTTCCTTGACAACAGCCGCATTTTCTGCTATAATATATATGGAAGGCAACGGAACGAGAAAAACGGGATAAGTTGTTGAGGAGTACCCCATCGGAGGGAAAAGCAGAGCTTCCTGGCGATAGGCCAGAGGTGGACTATGTTGCCAGGCGTTGAAGTGTCACTCTGAATGCCTTGGGGTCAATTCAGATAGAGCCTCAAAACAGAAGTTGGTTCTGACGCCAACGGGGCCGTCTTGCTTGTAAGCAAGCGTGGGTCACTGGTTGGCGTTTTTGTTTTGGCGAGTCTGGCAAAGGGAATATAACCGCCGGGGAGCGTTCTGCCAGGTCTCGGCGCTCCACTCCCATTTTCTAATAATTGCTAAGGAGGCGTATATGAAGTAAAACCGTGAAGTAAAAGGGAGATAAAAGGTTCACACATTCAGGCCATCCACTATGTGTATGTACGTAAGGAGGCTCTAAAATGGAGAAAAGGTTCACACAAGAGGATGCGTCTACTTCTTCGCATCCTTTGAATTCTCGTTGTTACGGCCCTACTGGGGCCCGCAAGGTGACACGCCTGATACTCAACACCAGCATAGCCCTGGCCTATGGGTTGGGATTGATGCTGGTTTTGTTATGGCTGTTGAGCAACCCCAGTGCAGGGCTGCCGGTAATCTACGCCGCCGATCTGCAAGTCTGTCCTAGCGGCTGCACCTACTCTACCATCCAGGCCGCCGTAGACGCTGCCAGCGACGGCGACGTCATCAAGGTGGCAACTGGCACCTACACCGACACGCATACCATCGATTATTCTACACAGGTGGTCTATGTCAGTAAGACCGTCACCATCCGGGGCGGGTACACCACCGCTGACTGGAATACGTCCGACCCGGCAGCCAACCCCACCACCCTGGATCCCGATGGGTACGGCCGCGTGATCTACATCAAAGGGGATATCAGCCCCACCATCGAGGGGCTGCGCCTCACCGGTGGCACCATGCAGGGCGGGGGGATATACGTCTTCTCCGCCACGGCCACCATCAGCAACAACCACATATTCAGCAACACCGGCTACGACGGCGGCGGCGGGGTGTACCTGTACTACAGCGCCGCCACGCTCAGGGGTAACACTATCGCCGACAACACCTCCAACTACGGCGGCGGCGGAGTGCGCCTGAACTACAGCGCCGCCACCCTCAGCGGTAACACCATCACCGACAACAGATCCGACATGGACCCCGGCGGCGGGCTGTACCTGGAGGGAAGCGACGCCACGTTGACCAACAACGTCGTGGCCGACAATCAGGTCAACGGCAGCTACAACCGCGGTAGCGGGCTGTACATCGCGGGCTCCTCTCCCCGCCTGCGGCACAACACCATCGCCCGCAACAGCGGAGGCGACGGCAGCGCGATCTACGTCGACGGCCATGGCGGGAACTATAGCACCGTGTGGATGACCAACACCATTATGTTCAGCCACACCGTGGGCCTCAGCGTCACGGCCGGCAACACGGCCACGCTGGAAAGCACGCTGTGGCACCAATACGTCACCGACGCGGGTGGCGCAGGTACGATCAACCGCACTCACGACTGGCCCGGCGACCCGGCCTTCGTGAACCCGGACGCCAGGGACTATCACGTCGGCCCCACCTCGGCGGCCATCAACAAGGGCGTGGACGCGGGCGTGACGACCGACATAGACGGCGACCCACGGCCACTGGGCGCTGCCCCTGACCTGGGGGCGGACGAGCGGCCCGGGACCGCCCTGCCCGGCCTGGCTATCACCAAGGTCGATAAACCGGACCCGGTGAAGCCCGGCCGCGCCCTGACCTACACTCTCACCATCGCCAACAACGGCGCTGAGGTGGCAAACAGCCTGGTCATCACCGACGCCATCCCCGCTCACACCAGCTTCATCTCGGCCAGCCACGGGGGCGTGGAGTCGAACGGGATCGTGAGTTGGAACGCGATCAGCCTGCCCACCGGCGCGTCCATCAGCCGTACATTCGTGGTGAGCGTCTCCGGGGGTTTGGCCGACGGCTACCTCATCACCAACGACCCCTACGGCGTGCGCTGCACCGAGGTGCCTGCTCCAACCTGGGGGGCGGCCGTGACCACGCTGGTGGTGGCGCCCTCTCTGAGCATCTCCAAGGTCGATCAACCGGACCCGCTGGCTCCCGGCGGCGTGCTGACCTACACCCTCACCATCATCAACAACGGCGGGGCGATTGCCAACAATGTGGTCATCACCGACGTCGTGCCTGCTGATACCAGCTTCGTCTCGGCCAGCGACGGAGGCACAGAGTCGGGCGGAATCGTGACCTGGAACGTGCCCAACCTGAGCAGCGGCGCGTCCCTCAACCGTACATTGGCGGTGGCCGTCTCCGGGGCTGTGCCCAGCGGCCAGATCATCACCAACGCCCTCTACGGCGTGCGCTGCACCCAGGTGCCCACTCCAACCTGGGGCCCGGCGGTGACCACTACGGCCAAGATAGAGACCGCTGTCGACCTGCAAAAATGGCCTTCAGCCAAGGTCATTGCCAGTTCGCAGGTCGTCACTTACAGCTATCTGGTCACCAACACCGGCACAGTGGTTATCTCCAACACGTGGGTCGTCGATGATATAATAGGGTTCGTCGGCAACACGGGGCAACTGGAGCCAGGGCACTCGACGACGCTGATTAAAGCGGCGCTCGTTGCCACCGACACCACTAACACCGCCACCGCCCTCGCCACCTCGGCCTACGGCTCGGCCAGCGCCAGCTATAGCGCTACGGTTCAATTCGGGATGCCCACCGAGTGTCCGTTCACAATTCAATCGGTCGGGAGCGGCGAGTGGAACGTGGCCGCCACCTGGGATCTGAACCGCGTGCCCCTCATCACCGACGTGGTGCTGATTCAATTTGGTCATGTGGTGAGTGGCCCTGTTTCGGCTAATGTGCGGGGGCTTTGTAACTATGGCCTCCTGCAAAGCAGGATTAACCAGGCGTTGAGCATCCAGGCCACCGAAGCCATCTCCAACTACGGCCAAATCCTGGGGAGCAATGGTAGCCCGGGAGGAGCAACCACCGTCTGCGGTGGACCAGGGAGCAGCCTCGATTTGCGGGGAAGCCCTGTCTACAACGAAGGCACGATTCAGGCTGGCAACGGCGGAAGTGCCGACGAGTGCGGTGGGACAGGCGGCTCGACAATGGTGTATGGACGCGACACCACTAACCTGGGCACCATCTGCGCCGGTAGAGGTGGCAACGCGCTGGGCACCGCTCCAGGCTGGGGCGGTGACGGCGGCGAAGCGCACATCTGGGGTAAGTGGGGCGGCCCTGGCTTCCTGATCAATAGCGGGCTGGCCTGCGGCGGCGACGGCGGCGACGGCAACCCCGGCGCCACCAGTCCGCAACAGGGCGGAGACGGCGGCAGGCTGAAGTTGATATCCCTGCCTAGCGTCTACCTGTACGGCGTGCACTACGCCGGCTGGGGCGGAGATGGCACCGGCGGCGGCGCCGATGGCTCGGACGGTTCGGTCTTCATCGAGCCAAACACCATCTCCCTGGCGGGCAAGGGCGCGCAGGTCAGGGGCGGGAACATCATCATCTTTGGCGGCAATGGCTGGACGCTGGACTTGAGCAACATGGAGGGGGCGGCCATTTCGGCCACCGGCGGTATCTCCCTGGCGGTCGGGAGCGGCGGCGTGGTGGACTTGCGTGGGAACGCAGACCAGGTGTTACAGGCTGGCGGTCAGGTGATGATCGCCTCTGATAACGTCTCCCTGGATGAAGGCGCCTCTCTCTCTGACGTGGCGGGGCCCAACGCCGTGACCGGTCCCAGCCAGTTGCTACGCGACGTCTCGGTGACCGGGCCGGGGCAGGCGACCGTGCAACCCGGCGCCACCCTGTCCATCACCCTGACGGTCCTCAACGGCGGCCCTGAGTCAGACACCTACACCTTGAGTCACTCCGACTCGGCTGGTTGGAGCCTGACTTTACCGGGTTCCGTCACGATCGATATGCTTGACATGAGCGACCAGACCTTGACCGTCACCCCACCCATGACCGCCATGCCTGGAACGACGGACATCATCACCATCACGGCCACTTCGCAGGCTGATCCAAAGGTGGTAGCGGTAAAGAGGGTCGAGGTTTCTTTGGGGGCAGAGGTTTATCTGCCGCTGATTCGCAAAGAATAATACCCCCTGCTCCAGACATCCAACGGGCGAGGTTGTAGAAGCCTCGCCCGTTTTTGATCCTGCTATGGATAATCGGGCGAAAAGGTGATATAATAAGCCTGTAAACGGGACGGTCGAAGGTCGGAGAAGTGGGGAGGGGAACGTGAACGCCAGACGCTCAGAGTCAAAATGGTTGGAATGGGCGGGCGGCCTGGTCATCGCTGGCCTTTTGAGCACCCTCTTCTGGTCAACCTGTCGGTGGCTGATCTATCAGTGGTGGACCAACGACTATTACTCTCACGGGCCGCTGCTGCCCCTCATTGCGGCTTTTTTCATCTGGCGAGGCCGGGCCAAAGTCGAAAGGCAACCCTCCCCCTGGGGTCTGGCCGGGCTGGTAGCCGGCCTGGCTCTTTATCTGACGGCTTTGCGCCTGAGAGCGCCTTTCCTCTCGGCCCTGTCTTTCATCGTCATTCTGGGGGGATTGATTCTCTATTTCCTGGGCGGGCAGGCCCTGAACCGTTTCCTGCTACCTCTTACCTGCCTGGTCTTTACGATCCCTCTGCCTTTCGTCGAAGCGGTCAGCCCTCTCCTGCAAGCCTTTGCCGCCCGCTGCTCTACGGCGCTGGTACAAGCTCTGGGTGTCCCGGCTCTGAATCAAGGGGGGCAGGTTGCTCTGGAAAGCTGCTCTCTGGTGATCGGGGCGCCGTGTAGTGGTCTGCGCTCTCTGATAGTCATGCTGGCTTTGGCGACGGTTACGATTTACGTTATCGCCGGGCATTGGCGGGCTAAAGTGGTCTTGTTTCTGCTGGCCGTGCCGCTGGCTCTGGCGGCCAACGTGGGGCGCGTGACCTGGCTGTTAATCATGGCCCACTTCTGGGGGCCGGAGGTGGCTTTGGGTTATTATCACCGCTTTTCCGGCCCGATCTTCTTTCTGGCCGCTTTCGCTCTGTTACTCTTCCTCAGCAGGAGGTTGGGATGTCGGGAAATCCGCTCCGATATCTGGTAGTTATCGTTCTTTTGGCTCTCACCGGCCTGGGGGCCATATTCCTGTCCGCTCAAGACCAGGAGCCTGAGCGGGCGCAGGCAGGTTATACTTTTGTAACGGACGTAGACACCTGGCGCAGGACAAACCGTCAGCGAACCGTCACCACGCCCTACGATTTCCGGGTAGGCCCCGACCTGGACGACGTCCCCCTGGAACTGGGAAAATGGCGCGGCGTGGACGTGCCGGAAACCAACCAGGAGGTTTTCATCATCCTCGAACCGGAGCGCTACGTCCTGCGCCGCTACGAGCGCTACGAAGAACCGGAAATAGACTCAGAGGGAGCGTCCCGGCCCCACCTGTGGCTGACCCTCATCGGCAGCCACAAGTTAAAGAGCTTCCATCCGCCCCAGATTTGTTACCGCTCCATCGGCTGGCAGACCCAGGTGGGTTCAGAAGCCATCCCCATCGGCCACTCGGACCTTTACGCCCTGAAGGCCGCAGCCAGCAGCCAGGAGGGGCGAACCATCACCCTCTATTTCTACATCTGGCCCGACGCCAGTCGTGACACCGAAGGGCAGGGGGCCGTCATGTTCAGGGTCTCCGCTGCCGCGCAGGGCGCAGAAGAGGAAACCCTGGCCCTGGGGCGGGAATTTATTCAACTTTTCTTCCTGGATGCTCAGAACAAAGACCCTTAGGGTTTTCGAAAACCCTAAGGGTCGGGCGTTCATAATAGACCTCCAAAGCAAGCCGCCCACAGTATCACCGTGTCGTCGTAGCTACCCGAAGCCAGCAGCTTCCCATCTGGGGAGAAGGCCACGCTTCTGACCCAGTTTATGTGGCCGGCGAGGGTCGCCACTTCCTGGCCTGTGTCCACCTCCCACAATTTCACCGTGTCGTCGTGGCTGCCCGAAGCCAGCAGCTTCCCGTCCGGGGAGAAGGCCACGCTATAAACGCTTTGTGTGTGGCCGCTGAGGGTCGTCACCTCTTTAGCCGTGTCCACGTCCCACAGTTTCACCGTCCTGTCCACGCTGCCCGAAGCCAGCAGCTTCCCATCCGGGGAGAAGGCCAGGCTGTAAACGTAGTCTGCGTGGCCGCTGAGAGTCGCCACTTCCCTTACTTCCCGGCCCGTGTCCACGGCCCACAGTTTCACCGTCCTGTCCCAACCAGCCGAGGCCAGCAGCCTCCCGTCCGGGGAAAAGGCCACGCTGTAGACCCGGTCTTTGTGGCCGGTCAGGGTCGCTATTTCCTTTCGTGTTGCCATCTCCCACAGCTTGACCGTGTTGTCCACGCTGGCCGAAGCCAGCCATTCCCCATCCGGGGAGAAGGCCACGCTTTCGACCCACCCGCTGTGGCCGCTGAGGGTTGCTATCTTCTTTCCCGTTTCCACCAGCCACAGCATCACCTTGTTGTCGTCGCCAGCCGAGGCCAGCAGCTTCTCGTCCGGGGAGAAGGCCACGCTTTCGACCCAGTCCGTGTGACCGCTGAGGGTTGCCACCTCCTGGCCCGTGTCCACCGCCCACAGTTTCACCGTTTTATCCCAACCAGCCGAGGCCAGCAGCTTCCCGTCCGGGGAGAAGGCCACGCTTTCGACCGCCTCCTGGTGGCCGGCGAGGGCCATCACCTGCTGCGCCGGGGGAGGCGACATAGATTTCAGCCACCGCTGGCAGCTATAAGATGGCGAAGCGCCATAGCCAGGGCCTCCGCCGTACTTAAAGCCTGGGGCCTCGCCACCTGGGATGTTCATCGAGGCAATGGTCTGGCCGTCCGGCCAACTGATTACCTGCACGTCCCAATAGAGCCTGTAGATCGGGTCTCCGTCCCGATAGATGCTGGCTACTTCTCTACTCTCTCTGACGCAGACCAGGGCGGCCAGCTCAGACGGGGAACGAGCCTCCATAAAATCAGGGATAGAGTCGCCATCCCTCTTCCACCCTTCGCCCTCGAAGTGGAGTACGTTCCTCAAAGCGAGCATTTTTCCGGGCAGGATACCGCGCTCCGGTCCGGGCCTGGCGGCTTCGCACCGGTCGCGGGCGGCGGGGAGCAGGTCGTCGAGGGTGGCGGGGGTGGGCGTCGGCGTATCTGCCGGGGCGGAGATGGGTGTTGCGGCGGTCACGTGGCTTGCGGCGCTCAAAAGAGCGCCTGCCACAGCCAGGCTCAATAGAACTAAAGTAATCTTACGCATCCTCCTCCTCCTCTCGCATAACTTGTTTCTTCCAAAAAACTGTGCATGGACGTTTAGTCTAATATCTCCAACACTTGCTTCGGCCCATTCAACATCACGAGAGAATTTCATAATCCCACCTTGCCAGTGCTGGGCGTTCGCAGCCACACCTCTTCAATGGGTTGCTCGGTCACCTGTCGAATCAAAACGGATATCCGACCATACCTGGCCCGAACCCGCCGGTACAAAGCCACACCATCACTGTCGTGATCAACCAGTTTTTGATTATGCACAGCTACCCACTGACCAAGATACTTTTGCCGGAGCTCGGGATGCATCGCTTCGTAGGTCGGGATCTCTCGGTCAAGTTTCGCCCGCTGTCGCTCACGCAGGTAGTGTTCGACTGCTTCATTCACCATATCATTGACACTTCTTCTTGCCTCTTGCCTGGCATCTTTCTCCAAGGTCTCACGCAGGTCAGACCTCAATACAATGGGGTCCAGTGCGGTTAATAATCCTCCACGTAAGTTCCGCCTTCTTCGGGCGTCCAGTACTTACCTGGCTTCCAGGGATAGCGCTGCTGGCCGACGATGCCGGCGCTGACCAACAAAGGTTCTGTAGGCCAGAGGAGCGCGCCGTCGTCGGGGTTGAAGAGCCACACCTGGCCGGTGTGGTCTTCGAGGCCCTGGTAGATGGTGAAAAGCAGTCGTCCGTCCTGGGTCCAGCGAGGCCAGTCGGCTGACTGGCCGGGATTGGCGACCAATAGTTGCACCGTGCCGCCTGCGCTGCTCACCCAGCCGACGTTGTAGCTGGTGACGCTGCCGCTGGCCTGGTCGAAGACGAAAAAGGCCAGATAGCGACCGTCCGGCGACCACAACACGTCGGAGCCGATGCGATAGCCCGCCGGAGCCGCCGCCAGCCAGGAGAGGGTGGAACCGTCGGTAGCCACCAGGTAAAGGGCCAGGCCAGTGCCGACCACGAATTGCCTCCCGTCGGGCGAAAAGTGGGCACTCTCTCCCATGAAGCCTTCCAACTCCTGCATAGCCCGCTGGTAGCCTGCCGTGTCCCACACTTTGATGCGGGACGCCTCCGGGCCGGGGGTAGGGGTGGCGGTAGAAGCAATCTGGAGCGTGGGCCAGGTCCCGTCGGCGTACAGGACGTAAGGCTGGCCCAGGTCGTCGGTGAACACCGTCCCCTTCTCAAAAGTCTGTAAGATGGCGTCATAGCCCTTTTCCTGGGCGGTGGCCCACCCGATTTTGTCTCGCACGCCTTGCCCCTGGCGCCACACCAGCCCGAAGCCCCTGACCGGCTGGTAAAGTCCGGCGGGGGGGATGATGGTCGGGTCGGAAGGGGCCATGCCCTCCTGCCAGGTATCGGGGGAATCCCACCACGTCCCGTCGTGGAAAAGGACGTGGATATGCCACACGTCCTGGCGCCAGAACATCAGCCCGCGCTCAAAAGGCTCTACAGCCATCTTGGGCGCTTTGCTCTCCTCGATGGGACAGCCCAGGCTGTCTTGCAGCCCCTGCCAGGCGGGTTCGAGCTGCGGAGGCACGGAGAAAGGACAGGTGGGGAGCCACGTCGTAGCCACCACCGGGGCGGGCCAGGTGCCGTCGTTGTACACCGTGTAGACCGCGCCATCGTCGGCGGTGAACATCGTCCCTTTTTCAAAGGTCTGCACCAGGCTGGTGTAGCCTTTTTCTTCGGCGGTGGCCCACCCGATTTTGTCTCGCACGCCTTGCCCCTGGCGCCACACCAGCCCGAAGCCCCTGACCGGCTGGTAAAACCCGGCTGGAGGGACGATGGTCGGGTCGGAAGAGGGCATACCCTCCTGCCAGGTGTCGGCGAAGCTCCACCACGTCCCGTCGTGGAAAAGGACGTAGATGTACCGCACATCCTCGCGCCAGAACATCAGCCCGCGCTCAAAAGGCTCTAGGGCGAAGGACACGTTTTGCCAGGAAGCCGCCGGACAGCCCAGGCGAGCCACATCCCACTGCGTGGCGAACTCGCCGGCCACAGGGAGGAGGCATTCCTGCCCTCTGGCGGTAAGCACCACAGGGGACGGCCAGGGAAATAGCCAGACCACGATCAGAAAAACCAAAGCGTTGACGAGCATTTTTGAAACTTTCATTTGTACTCCTCCTGTTCAACAAGGTGATCGATCTCGGCCAGAAATTCTTCAAGGGGGATACGTGTATTAATTTTATAGCCACAGGCTATATTTTGTCAACCCAGGGACATCAAAACTAAGAGGCGCCTGGCACTTTGGAAGTGCCAGGCACCACGCGGCAATCCGTTAAATCCGTTTGGGAATCCGCTGACCGCACCTGCGACGAGGTCTTATTTGATCTCGAAGACACGGACGCGGCCGGTCAACGGTGTGGTCTCGAAGGTGACTGATCCAATGGTCAGTCTGAGCAATATACTGTTGTGAAAGGTAGAAAACACCAATTCATCCGAATCACGACCGACGCTGTCGAATTGGAAGGGGTTGCCCGAACTGGTTTCGAGGGCCAATATATCCATCTCGCTCCCCTGTCCTTCGGGCACCAGCACGATGAGGATGCCTTGACCGCTTTTGCCGTAGCCAACAGACAATGCTTCCCAGATCAGGTCCAGGCGATCATCCAGGCGTCGAAGGGTCTCGTTATCGAGTCCCCAGCGAGTGAAATTGGTCTCGGCAGTGGGGTCATTCTTTTCCAGGAACTCCACCAACTGGCTGGCAATAGGCATCCTCTCTTCACCATTATCGAGAGAAGTGAGTTCCTCGATTTGCGACTGGCCTTCCGGGATAGGGACGGGCGTATCGGTTGGTATGCTCGTAGGCGCTTCAGGGGGCGTTTGGGTACTGGTAGGTGTTGGAGTCTTAGCCCGACGAGTCGTGGCCTTTGGGGTGGGTGGCTTTACCACGGTCGCCGGGGTGTGGTGTACTTCCGTCGCTTTACCTTCATCGTCTGGGGTGAAGAGCATTACTTCAGCCGTCGGGGTATAGCCTTCTTCCGTTGTCCTGATCTCTCCGCTTTCACTCATCCGCAAAAACGCAGCAGCCAGGAGAATTACCAGGATAAGGCCAATACCTATGCTCACATAGGTAAGCAGACGTTTTCTCGCCGGAGGAGCAGTAGAGGCTGTAGAGGTGGCTGGTGCTGGAGCAGCCCCTATTTCAGCCCGCCGGGGAGGGGTCTCGACTGCGACCGGAATGGGCGGAGAGGGGTGAGCCGCCGATTCTGCCACGACGCGCTCAGGGGTCGATGAGCGGGAGGCCGTGACAGGCGACGGCGGCCCCGCTTCAACAGGTGTGATCTGCAACGCTTGATCCAGGGCATCGGCCAGGGCTGCCCCACTGGGATAGCGGTCCTCAGGTTCTTTAGCCAGCGTCTTGAGGATCACTGCTTCCAGTTCCGGGTTTATGTCAGGACGGAACTCTCGCGGCGGGGGAGGGGGATCGGTTATATGCAGCATGGCAATGTCCAGAGGCTCCTTGGCGTCGAAGGGAACTTCGTTCGTGAACATCTCGTACAGAATGATCCCCACAGAGTAGAGATCGCTTTGGGACACCGCTTTGGCCGATGAAATCGCCTGTTCGGGGGAGATGTAGTGGGGGGAACCGAAAATCTCGCCCCGTGTCCCGACCTCGGTGAGCAGGGCCAGGCCAAAATCGGTCAGAACGGCGCGGTCTTGCTTGTCCAGCATAATGTTGCAGGGTTTGACGTCGCGATGGATTACACCTTTGCTATGGGCGTAGTCCAGAGCGAGGCAAATATCCCGAACGATCCGGCTGGCCTTTTCTGGAGCAATAAACTTCTGATCCTTGCGGTAGTTATCAAGAATAACGCCCAGATTTGTGCCTTCGATGTACTGCATCGCTATGTAGAGCAGGCCGTTGGCTTCTCCGTAGCGATACAGTCTGACAATGTGGGGGTGTTCCAACTGAGCGATAGCCTGGGCTTCGCGCTCGAAACGGGCAATGTAGTCTGAATCGGTGCGAAAAGGCACGTCTATAACCTTGATTGCCACGTGACGCTTGAGTCGCACATCCAGCCCGCGATAGATGCGGGCCATGCCGCCCTGTCCAAGCAAGGTGTCGAGACGGTATTCGTCCAGTTGTCGTCCGAGTAAGCTGTCATCCTTCGCGGGAGGAACAGCGACGGGCAGGGGCGGTTGTTCCTGGGGGGGCGGCGTCTGGCGAGCGTCTGACCTGGCCCGACGGTATTCGGTAGTGACGACAGGCGGTTTCGCGCTGGTTTGCAGGTGCGAGGCGATTTTTTCGAGCACTGACGTCCGTGACAGGGACCGTGTCTCCGTGGATCGAACACCGGCGGGCGGCGGCGGTAGTTCGACCCGCCCCGTGGAAGCAGGCAGGCTGGTCTGCAAAGCCTGTTCCACAGCGTCGATCAACTCGCGGCCGGTCTGGTAGCGCTCGTCAGAGGATTTACTCAAGGCCCTCAGCAGAACGGCCTCGACCTCCTCGCTAAGCTCAGGGTTGATCTGGCGCGGGGGCGGGGGCGGGAGAGTGATGTGCTGGAGCGCCACGGTGGTGGGGGAAGGGTCATCAAAGGGCACAACCCCGGTCAGCATTTCGTACAGGATAACGCCCAACGAGTACAGGTCAGATTGGGGGACGGCGTCGGCGGAGCGGCGGGCCTGTTCCGGGGCGATGTAGTGTGAGGTGCCAGACACTTCGCCCCGCGAACCCTGCTCTACGTCCATGGCCAGGCCGAAATCGGTCAACACCACCCGACCGTCGCTCGCCAGCATCACGTTCAACGGTTTCACGTCTCGATGGATAACGCCCTTCTGGTGGGCGTAGTCCAGGGCGCCGGCCACGGCGCGCCCGATACGCAGTACATCGTCGTGGGGTATCAGTTCGCCTTCGGCCGCGTATTGGGACATCAATGCGCCCAGGTCCAGCCCGTCAATGTATTCCATCACGAAGTAGTAGAGGTCATCTTCATCATCTGCATAGTAAATCTGGATGATATTCTCGTGTCGCCAGGTAGCCACCGCCTGCGCTTCTTGCACGAAGCGTTTGGCGTAGGTCGGGTCGCCTCGGTAACGGACATCGATAACCTTGATAGCCACCGGACGTTGCAGTTTCACGTCCTGCCCATAGTAGACCTGGGCCATACCGCCCCGCCCGAGGACGTGCTCGATCCGGAAATTTGCCAGTTGATGTCCAAGTAAAGGGTCGTCAATCATCGTTTCTCTCCAATGTCCAGGTTGCGGGTGTCGCGACTGGCCTGGATAATACGTTGCAGGTCGCGGATGAAGCTGTTCAGGCCATGCGCGTAGGCATCAAGGTAATCTTGGGCGATGCGCGTGGCTAAATCCCTGTGCCCGGAAGCCTCCAACAGGCTGACGTGAGGCCGGAAATCGCGCAGGGTAATACGCATCGCGCCCTTAGCATCGGTGAGGATACCCCATGCTAAGGTCTTCTTATCGTTGTCGTCTTTGGCGGTGATAAATCGGGTGAGCGTGCTGGTGCGCGCCACCGCTCCCACGTTGGAGAATATCTCCCGCCCCTTGATAATGTCGTTCAGCACGTCGAACCGTCCGGGCACCTTATCCAACATGCGCTGGAGAGGGGGCGGCATGTGGGCCAGCAGCTTAATGGCCCCCACACTGGCGCTTTCGCCCAGGATGGCGATTTCTTTGGCTTTGCTCAACACCTCGCCGAAGCCAGCCAGGGTTGCCAGATAGGAGCGCTGAAGTCGTTCAAACTCGGCATAGATGGCGGTACGGTCTCCGACTGCGCTCTCGTAGACCTCCAGCGCTTCCAGCACCCGCTGGTGTAAATTGATGAGATCCAAATCGTTTAGCGGAACCTCGAAGCTCATGGGGTAGACGCGATCGCGTGGGGAACGCCGACTGGCGTCCACCGGGATCAGAATGGCCGGATTAACCTGTCTGGAGCTATCTATGGCCTCCAATGTCTCTAAAACCGCCTGCCGGGTAGCGCTTTCGCGGGCCAGGTTTTCCAATTCCACCACCAGGCCAGGATCGGGTTGATAGGTAGTAGCGTGGATGGCGCGATAGAGTACAAGGATATCGTTAACAGTCAATTGCAGCAGCTCATTGCACCGCTTGAAGAGTTTACGCAGCGCCATAATAGCTTTGACGTTGACTGCTTCGGTTTCTACGCTGGCTTCGGCCTGAACGCGCGGGGCGTGCTGGATGAAGTCCAGTTCGGGGGGCTGAAATTGGAAGACCGGCGTATAGGGGCGCCCTTCATCAGGTTGGGCAGGGGGTAAGGAGTTCAGGTAGACCGCCCAGGCCAAAGCCTCGTTAGTCATAATTTCGGCCAGAGCGGACCCCCACGCCCCATCGAAAAAGATGTGGGACTGGTCGAAGATGGTAGTTTCGCCCGTATCGAATACAGTCAGAGCATGGTCTCCTAAGCCGCGTTCGGTCTGACGCAACTCAGATATAGGAAGATAATACGGACGCTGATCGCAGTTCAGCAGGATCGGGGCTAAGCGAAGGGCGTCCAGTTCCTTAACTAAGGTCTGGCCCAGGTTATTGCGCAGGCCGGATAAGGCCGCCCGTTTAAGCCCGGCCAAAGAGGCCAGTTGGGCAGGGGGGGTGTCGGATGGATATTCCATCAGGGTCGCGACCTGCGCCCGCACTGTGGTCACATCTGCCGGTTGATCTGTGCCAGGGGTGCAAGCCGGTATCAGATAGTAGCGTTCCTGATAGATCACGCCGATGTGAGCCTGCGTCAAGGGGATGGGCGTGTATATCTCACCATATATGCCCGGTTCGAGGTAAGCCAGGATAGACAGTTGCCGCTGGTAAGCGGGCAGGTCGTGGGCTTCGGCGGCGCGTACCCGTTCGATCCAGGCGCGGCGCAACTCATTGGGTAAATCGCCCATCGCCTCTTCCAGGAAATGGTCAAACTTGAGGCGGCGATAGGTGGGATAGGTGTCGCTGTCTCTGGCATCCGCGCCACGACCGTAGGGCCGCTGCCTTTCCCAGTCATAGTAGAGCCGGGCGTAGCGCGCTGCGTCTGGCTCGTTGCTGGTTACTTCGCGCAGCAGATAGGTGTAAACGCGCTCGCGCCATTCATTTTCCAGGAGAGCGTCGTATTGATGCAAACAGTGGATGGCGGCCATCGCCCAGGCCGTGACGCGGTCCACGGCGCTCAAGTCAATCTGGTGCTGGTAGAGGATGGTGCCGAACCCGTGAGTTTCGTTGGCGTGGCGGGCGGTGTCTTCTCGCAAGGCATAACCGGCATAGAACTGCCAGGTCCCTTCTGGGAAAGAATCGCTCGGATCCTTGCCCGCCAGCCTGAGCAAATTCTGATAGCCCCAGATGACCGCCGCTGGTCCGGCAAAAAATCCGAAATACGTGGCCTGGTCGAGAACTTGCTCAACTCCCTTAAACAACAGGTTGATGTCTCTTTGGATTGTTCTGAGAGGTGGTCTGCGCCCTGGCAGACGCGCCAGCCCGCTCAGGATCATTCCCGGCACGTTGCCCGCCGGGATCACTCGCGCCACCAGATCGATCACGGCCTCAACCTCAGGTAAGGAGAGGTGCGATAAATCCCTGACCATTTTCGAGTGCGCGATAGTCCTGAGGCTGTCCGCCGTCTTGGTGGAAGCCTCCGCATAGCGCCTACTCGTATCCATAATTTCTAATCCCCTGGCA
>DAOULT010000014.1:0-4157 GCA_034417895.1 Anaerolineae bacterium
TCGCCGATGGCGTAGATGCCGGGCACGTTGGTTTCCAGGTACTCGTTGACCACGATGCGCCGCCCGTCCATCTTCAGGCCCAACTCCTCCAGCCCCAATTCCTCGGTATAGGGCCAGCGGCCAGTAGAGAGGAGCACGACCTGGCCCTCCACCGATTTTTCTTTACCTTTCTTCTCGTACACCACCCGCAGCCGCCCCTCGTCCGGGCGCACGATTTCCTTGAAGGTCAGGCCGACATCCACCGTGATGCCCTGGCGACTCAGGCCGACCCGGAACCGTTTGGCTAATTGTCCGTCGGCCGCTTTCATAAAGGTGCGCCGCCCCAGAACGCTGACCCTGGTGCCCAGGGCGTGGAACATGCTGGCGAACTCCAGCCCGACCACGCTGGCCCCGATGATCACCATGCTGTCCGGCAGGGCCTTCAGCTCCAGCAGTTCCCGCGAGGTAAGCACGCCGGGCAGGTCTGCGCCAGGGATAGGCGCCCGGGCCGGCACCGACCCGCTGGCGATCACGATCTGGCGGGAAGCCACGTCCACCAGGTCTTGCCCTTTCTGGCGGACGCGCACCAGGCCGGGCCGCACAATAGTGCCCACCCCCGGATAGATTTCGATCCTGTGGGCGCGCATCAACTCGATAACGGTGCCTACCAGAGTGGAGGCCACCTCTTCCTTGCGGGCCATCATGGCCGGAAAATTGACGGCCACCTGGCCCTGGAGGTCCACCCCATATCTGGCCGCCTCCACCGTGTCCCGGTAGACCTGCACGCTGCGGAGAAGAGTTTTGGTGGGGATGCAACCGCGGTTGAGGCAACAACCGCCGATGCGCTCCTTTTCTACTACGGCCACCCTGGCCCCCAGTTGAGCGGCGCGAATGGCCGCCACGTAGCCCCCTGGCCCCCCGCCGATAATGGTGATGTCGTATTCTGGCATATATTATTTCTCTCCTCAATCCGCTCTCCTTGAGAATCCTAAGGGAGTGTCATTCCTGGGAATGGACAGAGGCAAAGTCCACTTTGAGGACAGTTCTTGATCGCGCCCAAACCCGGTTAAATGTATCTTGGTATTGCGCGAATAGTTGACCACCTCTTTCCTCTGTCGCGTCGTATATCGGTACCTCTGAACTGTGAGCGAATGGCAGATATGGGGTGTGTCTGGCAGTTTCATCATTTACAATGAGGATACTACACGTTGGCGCACATGGATACACCTTTACCTCTAAAGATCCGGCCTTGAGTGGTGGTGTGTGTTGCTTTAGTTTATTCATTAGAAGTTTTAAACGAGATATAGTATCTCCAATTTCGCCGATTATGTTAGTGGCTGGACAAAGACCGTTGATTGCTGCCTCACTCTTCCAGAAGATGTTTTCTGGATCCGATACGAGAATTCTAACTCTACAGCCACGTGTGGCTATAGCGTGTGCTATTCTATCTCCATATCGGTAAGTGGCATTCCTTGCAGTATTGTACATCATATCTATAGAGCGGGCATGCTCGAATTGATCGAATATGGATTCATCTCCGATATGCAAATGTATTGCTTCTAATCCCATATCATATACTTTCCGCTGGAAGCCGAGTCTCTGTTCAACTAATGTGGGAATGTCAGTGCCAAATGCGGAGTGAACCAGGGAGAGAAAAGTACTTGACATCACGGCAGTGCCTAAACTGAACAAGGCCAAACTCAATTGTTTACTGGCTGACGGGATAGTTGATAGGAGGATAAGCATTGCTCCAAGGAGGAGCAATAACAATTGAACCACTAGCAGGTATTTAGCGATCCATTTACGTATCATTGGACACGCTCCTTAGCTTGTAAACTGGCAAAAACGTGGCATGGCCTGTGGTGTGATCTTGGCAAATGGAAACAAATTCTCCTAGGTCGTGTACCAGGAAGTCGGCCCCTGCTCTCTTCAGCCGATCTCCGTTGTCGTCAGTTATTCTACCTATGGCCGCAATCCCTGCTTTTTTGGCTAGTTCCATATCGTGTTCAGCATCACCAATAAGCGCTGAATTAGCACAAAATTGTGCTTGTGTCAGATTCAACTCGTATCGAATAATCTTAAAATGACCTTCACCTTTGATCATATCTGGAATATTTTTATCTGTTCCCAATGTTAGTCTGAAATATCGACTGATGTCTGCTTGATGCATCTTAGCCTCGACGACGGAAGGGGCGCAGCCGCTGATTACAATTAGGGTGTAGCCCGCTTGCCAAAGTTGTTCAATTGCGGTCGGTATGTCTGGGAATAAGACGGGTTCGGATTTCTGAACAAGAACCCAAAACCGATCAAGTAGCTCTGTCACGTTAGCTGCTTGAACGCCTTTTGCTAAACGAAGAGTGTGGTTGAACTGTTCGTCTAAAGGCTGCCCTGCTGTATTGAAGTACTCTTGTCTACTGACATTCCGAGACGTGGCGTACTTTTCGCTAAGTATTTGGCTAAACGCATCAGCGTGTTGGTTCATCGAATCGATGAGAGTACCATCCATATCAAAGATTAGTATACCCAAAGTATCCATTCAGGGCCTCCATAATCCATAGGTGAGATCAAATTTCGCTTAACTTGTTTTAGGCGAGGTACTAAGGCGAAGGGAGCTTTTGGCTGGTGGTTCATGGCCGGCTGTCGTTTTCCAGGAAACTGAGCAAGATGTCATTGAATTTTTCCGGCGCGGCCAACATGGGCAGATGGCGACAGCCTTTCATCACCTCCACGCGGGCATGGGGTATGAATCGGGCTATGACCACAGCCTGATTAGGGTTGACCACCCCGTCCTTGCTGCCGAAGACGCCCAGGGTAGGGACGGTGATCTCCCCCAGACGAGTCCGCAGGTCGGTATTGCGCAGAGAATAGATGCTCCACAAAAAGGATTCCATAGTAGCTTGCGATATGCTATGGCTGATCATGGTGCGGGCCACGCGTGGATCATCGGACACCCAGGGGGCGTAAAGCCACAGAGTGGTCTGTAGAATAAAAGGGAAAGTCCATAGCACAGAGGCGATAAATTCTTGCCCGGACAGCCGCAACAGGATGCTGAGCGACTCACCGGTCATGGGCGAACCCACTACCGCCACTTTTTCCACCCGATGGGGTTTGTCCAGGGCCAGACTCATGGCTACTGTACCGCCCATGGAATGGCCTATCACCTGGGCCTGCTCGATGCCCATGCGGTACATAAAATGGTCTACCATCCAGACGAAATCATCCATGTTGTAGGTCAGTCTTTTCTTACTGGACTCGCCGAAGCCCCAGAAGTCCAAAGCGTAGATTCTGTATTTATGCAACTGGGACAGAGCCTCCATTGTCCGACGCCAACAACCCCAGGACTCAATCCAGCCGTGTAAGAAGAGGATAGGCTGGCCTCGTCCCTCTACTTCGTAGTGGATGATTCCCTGATCGGTGACCATTGAAGCCATTGGTGTTGCCCCCTTTCAGAATAAATGGGAAAGATCGAATTCAGTCAAACCACAGAGGGCACAGAGAACGCAGAGGACTTTTTCCCGCTGTGCACTCTGTGTTCTCTGCGGCTAAGAAACATAGTTTTGCGCCTTGCTGAAATTAGTAAGGTGACACCGTGATGACGTAACGCGGCAAGGTGGCCGCCTCTTCGTAAGCTACCTGGCCGACCACGTCGCGAGCGTTAGCCACGAACGTTAGCGATCCTGTACGCCCGGTGGAGAGCGCCCACGTTTTCTGACAGGATTTCTTGCCAGCGCAATCAAAAGAGTGGGTGCGGTCCAGTTCTAGATCGCCCGTAAACTCGCCAGTCCACCAAATCTCGGACACCCCTATACCATTGGTCGCTTTGACGGTCAGGTTGAAGGACTGGCCGGCGGTGGCGCGGTCGGGCAGGGTCATCTTCACCGCCAGCGGTATATCCTGTGGCCGTTCGACGATAATGGTGATCCTCTTCACGATGGTTTCTTCGTCAGTAATCACGAACAGTTCGTAGGTAGTGGTTTTATCGGGACACACCGTTTTCCTGTCGTGCCCCCTCACCCCTATCTTGCCCAGGTACACTTCTCGCACGTGTTCAACGTCCCAGTACAGGGAAGTGCAATCGCCAGGCTTCAGGGTTCTTTTAGCTGCTCTGAAACTGATCTCTGGGGGCGGCAAGGTCGGGGTGGGGGCCGGGGTGGGCGTCGAGGTGGTTGGAATCTGCA